>VFJR01000053.1 GCA_009885945.1 Anaerolineaceae bacterium | reverse complement strand
AACTGCTTTGGCGGCGTTGATGCCGTCTTTGCGGGCATAGCCTACTAAGCCTTCGCTGGCTTTGCGTGACCAGCCGCCAACGAATACGCCGTCAATCGTGGATTCGTAGGAAAGGTTATCAATTGGATAAAGAGGCGTTTCTTTTTTAATAAACTCGTTCCACTGAACGGGCAGACCGAACGAATCGTCCACTTTGTCGCCGATGGCAAAGATGACAGTATCCACTTCAAGTGTGCGTTTGCTGCCTGTGCCTTTTGCTTTAACTTCTGCGCCTTTTAATTCAAGTTTGTTATCTTCCACTTCTAATTGGGTCAGTAAATTGTTTTCACCGATCATAGCAGTTGGGGATGCGAGAAATTCAAAACGAAACTTTGCGTTTTGGGTTTTTGGATCTGCTTTTGCGAGGGCATCTAATATTTTTCTGCGACCTACTTCAGGGTCTTGATTGACCGCCTGAACAGAAGGGAGCACCCGCTGCATTTCAGCCTCAAATGCAGTCATATCTAAATAAGAAACCATATGTTTCATTTCTTCTTTAGTGAAATTCACTTCTGCGGGTCCACGGCGAACCACAGCGATCACTTCTTCTGCGCCTTGGTAGTAGATAAGGTTACGGGCAATGTCCACCATTACGTTGCCAGCGCCGATGATGGCACAGCGTTTTCCAAAGCGGAACTTTCTTTGGCTAAAAGGGGGCAGTTTGTTGTAAGCATATACTACATCTTTGGCGTGATACACGCCTTCCAAATTTTCGCCGGGCAAGCCAAGTGATTTTGTGCCTTGTGCGCCTGCCGCAACGAGAATGGCATCAAAGCCAAAACCGCGCAATTCGTCGAGGGTGAAGTCTCCGTTGGCGCCAATGACCACATTACCAAAATAATCTAAATTGGGGTTTTCTAAAGAACTGCGAAACTGTTTGCGAAGACCCTCTTTCATTGTATGCTTGTCGAGGTAAATTCCGTATTCCGCAAGTCCGCCGGGTTTAATATCACGATTAAAAAGTGCGACGCGCACGCCCTGATTTGCCAATTCACGTGCGCCAAAGATTCCTGCAGGTCCTGCGCCGATGACCGCTACATAATGTTGATTTGCCACATATCCTCCAATTATCGTTTAAGTTATTCAAGAAGATTATATGGGAAAAACATAACTGAGACAAGTTTTTTTGTCCTTCATTTGATAAGTAAAAATAATGTGCTAATATTGACCTTCCATACAATTATTGGAACTGAATTAATTAAGGAGGTTCTATGACCGAAGAAGAACAAAACGAAGAAGCGGGAAAGCGTTTTCGTAAATTGATCGCGGGGGGCGAAAATGCCGAGGATTTTTCAGGCTCACCATTGGATAGATTAAAAAAATCTTCCCCGAAAACAAACAAGAGCGTTCCAGCTCAACTCACTGCAGCGCAAATCACAAATAAGACCAGTTCCCCTGCTCAAAAGCTAGCCATGCCGAAAATAAAATTGCCGAAAATGGAAACGGGTTCTTTTTTTGGTCCTACGCTTTGGAATATCGCCAGTGTTATCTCGATGGGCATTAATGTGATTATGCTAATCGTATTATTAGTGTTGTCTTTTAATATCCGCAATCTTGATATCAATAATCTGCTGACATTGCCCATCAACCTAGTCAGCGGTTTGCATACTAATTTTCAAAAAATGGATAATGCCCATATCAATACCAACATTCAGGTACAAAGTATTATCCCAGTGAAATTTGATCTGAAATTAAATCAAGCCACGAATGTTGTGCTCAGCCAGGATGTGGTGATCAACAATGCGCGCGTAACAGTACAAACTGGCGGTTTAAATATTACCCAAGCCCTTACTACGATTGTTTTACCGCAAGGAACAACCCTGCCCATTATTTTAGATCTATCTGTACCGGTGGATACAACTATTCCAATTTTATTAACCGTGCCGGTGGATATTCCGCTTAAAGATACTCAACTACATGAACCATTTGTTGGCTTGCAAGAAGTAGTAAAACCGATTTATTGTATTATCAGCCCCGGCGCGTTTGATCTAGCTGGGCAGGCGATTTGTCAGTAGGTTACTTTTAGACTCGGACAGGTAAGTACTCTTTAGCGTATGCTGTCCGTATAATTATCCATCATCAAGTTGATGGGCACCAGAAGGCGTACTAAATAAAATGGAGACCAATGAAAAATAACGTCACAGTTACAACGTTGAAGAATGGCTTGAAAGTTTTACTAAAAGAAATTCATACCGCGCCGCTCATTTCTACGTGGACGTGGTATCGCGTGGGTTCACGCGATGAACCAACAGGCAAGACCGGCATTTCGCATTGGGCAGAGCACATGCAATTTAAAGGCACGCGCAAATTCCCCGGCACCGTTTTGGATAAAGCCATTTCACGCGAAGGCGGCACGTGGAATGCTTTCACCTATTTGGATTGGACGACATATTTTGAAACCATGCCAGCCGATAAAATTGACCTCGCCTTGCGGCTTGAATCAGACCGCATGGTGAATAGCACTTTTGATAAAAAAGAAGTTGCTTCAGAACGCACGGTCATTATCTCTGAACGCGAAGGCAGTGAAAACGAAGCCATGTTTCGGCTTAGCGAAGCCATGCAACAAACTTGTTTCCGCGTGCATCCTTATCACCATGAAGTGATCGGCGACATGGCGGATTTGCATACCATCACACGCGATGATCTTTACAATCACTACAAGACATATTATGCGCCCAACAATGCAGTGCTTGCCATTGCGGGCGCGTTTGATACAAAAACGATGCTTGCGCGCATTAAAGAATTATTCGGGAAAATTCCCGCGCGTCCCACTCCCCCGAGGCTGGCTCGCCCCGAACCGCCTCAACGCGGCGAGGTGCGACTCACTGTCGAAGGTCCGGGTGAGACCACTTATGTTCAAACTGCCTATCGCTTTCCCAATGCTGTGCATAAAGATTTCTTTGCATTGAGCGTCTTGGATAGTTTACTGGCAGGACCCAGTAATTTAAATATGTTTGGCGGCGGTATCTCCAACAAAACATCTCGTTTATATCGCGCATTAGTTGATAAAGAATTTGCAGTCGGCGTCTCCGGCGGCTCCTCTGCAACGATTGACCCTTACCTTTATACCTTCTCGATCACTTTACATCCCAAGCGAAATGCTGAGGAAGCTCTGGCGGCTTTGGATGCTGAAATTAAACTTGTGCAAGATGAATTGGTGACTGTGGATGAAATTAAGCGCGCCATTAAACAAGCGCGCGCCATTTTCGCTTATGGCAGTGAGAACATCACCAACCAAGGTTTTTGGCTTGGCTATTCTGAAATGTTCGCCACTTATGATTGGTTTACCAGTTACTTAAACAAACTCTCAAAAATCACGCCCGAAGATGTCCAGCGCGTGGCACGTGAATATTTTCAACCACAGAGCCGCGTGATCGGCACCTACATTCCTAAAGGCGCGGAGGCATAATGGCAACCAAGACAAAGAAAGCGCCAGCAATGAAAGCATTACCGGGTCCCGATGATATTCATCGCGAAGTGTTAGATAACGGCATTATCGTTTTAACTCGTTCCAATTTCAATAGCCCCTCTATTTCAATCAGCGGATTAGTCCGTGTAAGCGCATTGAGTGAATCAGATGATAAACTCGGTTTGGCTGATTTTGTCACATCTTCATTAATGCGCGGCACACAAAAACGTTCCTTTGATCAAATATTCAACGAGCTTGAATCTGTAGGTGCCAGCATGGGCTTTGACTCAGGCATCCATAACAGCGGTTTTGGCGGGCGTTCCCTGGCAGAGGATCTGCCGCATTTGTTAACACTTATTTCTGAAAGTATGCGCGAGCCTACCTTCCCTGAAGTGGAAGTTGAAAAACTGAGAACACAATTATTAACCAGCCTTTCCATCCGTGCGCAGGATACTTCGGATATGGCAAACATGCTCTTTGATGAGATTCTTTATGCAGATCATCCTTATAGCAAGCCCGGTGATGGGACGCCGGAAACAATCAAAGCAATTACACGTGAGGATCTAATTGAATTTCACCGCGACCACTTTGGACCGCGAGGCATGGTCATATCCATTGTCGGGGCGATTGAGGCAAAGAAAGCTGTCAGCGAAGTGGAACGCGTATTTGGAGGCTGGCAGGTTGAGGCGCAGAAAGAGACGCCAGTTCTACCTCCATATCAACCGATGAAGAAAACAGTCAAACGTCATCATTCGATTGCGGGCAAGGCTCAAGCGGATTTAATCATTGGCACAACGGGACCCAAACGCAAAGATGCAGATTATTTTGCGGCGACTTTGGGCAACGCGGTCTTGGGGCAATTTGGCATGATGGGGCGCATTGGCGCTTCTGTACGTGAGAAGGCGGGCTTGGCGTATTATGCGTATTCTGGCATGAGCGCGGGTTCGGTGGGACCTGGCTCTTGGGATGTGAGCGCGGGCGTGAACCCAAAGAATTTACAAAAGGCAACGGACTTGATTCTTAAAGAGTTGGCTCGTTTTACAAAAAGCGGTGTGACTAAAGATGAACTTGCTGATTGCAAAGCAAATTTTGTAGGCAGACTGCCGCTCTCGTTGGAATCTAATGGCGGCGTGGCGGGCGCGTTGTTGAATATTGAACGTCATCAGCTTGGCATGGATTATTTGTTGAAGTATCCAGAAATGGTGAACGCCGTGACGCGCGATGATGTGCTGGCTGTGGCACGTAAATATATTGATGTGAATAAATTGGCGATTGCTACTGCTGGACCGTAATTTTAAAAGAATAAACACGAAGGACACTAAGTACACAAAGGAATTAGATTTTAGGTTCTTGGTTTTCCTTAGTGGTCTTTGTGTACTTAGTGTTTAAGGCTCTTATTAATTTATGAAACTTTCTACTGGCATTGATTTGATCGAAATCTCGCGCATTGAAGAGGTGATTGCGCGGCATGGTACGCGCTACCTTGAGCGCATCTATACGCCTGCAGAGTTGATTCAATGCGGCAAGCGAGTCGAGTCTTTGGCGGGGCGTTTCGCCGCAAAAGAAGCCGCGTCCAAGGCTCTGCGCTGCGGCATTGGCGAGATTGGCTGGCAGGAAATTGAAATTTTAGCGGATGAGCAAAACGCGCCTGTGCTTACTTTGCACGAGGTGGCATTGCAAAAGGCAAAAGGGCTGGGATTAACAACTTGGTCTGTGAGTATTAGCCACAGTATGAGTCATGTGGTGGCTGTGGTGACAATGGTTGGGGGATAATCAGGTTTCATTTACACAACGCCACTATATGTTTTTTTAGACACAACATATTTCCATCATCGTATTATTGACAGCTATTCTTGATGTTAGCCACCTCTGCCTTATATCGTCTATTTTCAGATGCCTTCTCTGCCTTTACCTGTGCCTTCTCGTTATCTAAATAATTTTGAGCTTGTATTAATCCAACTGCATCGCGACTTCTAAGATACTCATTAATCAGTCCTTGATAGTAGTTTATGGCTGGGCTATGAATATAATCAATAGAATCTAAGTACCATTCATGCAATGCCAAGGCATTGTTTAGATTTGCAGAACAAATAGATGAAGTAGACGGATTAACTGCTGAGTTATTAACGGATAGTGGATTACTTTGTGGTTGTTGTAGCGTTGTATCATTAGGTAACACGAAACTAGTTGGTGATGGAATCGGCGTAATAGTCGAATGGTACACATATGCTGGAATAGGTGTACTTGTCGCCAATAAAGTCATTGGCTGTATCAAAACATTCGTTGATGTCACGCTAATGTTTATTGTCAATATGCCATTAGTATTCTGTTTGAATTCACCCAAAAAAAATATTGCGGCGATAATAAAGATAAATAACAGTATGCCAGCAAGACTAACAAGAACTAAAACCTGGCTTTTAGTAAAACCCTTAGGCTTATTCATTATGATACTCCTATTAATTACGGGATATTTCGCAAAAAATCTACAATGATTTTCATTCCCCGTTTCATTGGATAAGGAACAAAAAAAACAGAGCCTATTGCCACGGCATTATATTTCTCTGTTATATGTTATTTTTAATGTATATATTTCAAATATTTAGATTCCTTTTGTAATGTAATTAATTTTTTCTAAACAACAACAATTCTCTTTTACCTGTATCTGAAGTACCATTAGCATATTTTCCGGTCCATGAAATGGTGGCTTCTAGTGTGCTTAAATTCTCATACAGCTTCCCAACAAATTTAAATTCTCCTTTATAAAACTCAACATTCATTAATCCGAATCCATGCAAATCATTTTTTGTACCCTCGAATGATAAAGGTGGAGCATCGGCAAGATACTGATCTAGTGAACCTGTAATATATCCTTGATTGTCAATTGTAATTCTTGCTGTAATCACAATATTGCTGACGCATATGCAATTTTCACAAATACAACTAATTGTCATACCCTCATATACAAGTGAAATTGGAGCCGCAGGGGTTTCAGTTAATAGCAAGATTACTGTTGCTGCTGTAGACGAGCTTGCTGCTTGCGTTTGGTTTTGAGCTTCTTGAGCAGTTCCAATGATCGCTGTTTGAACTAAATTTGAGTCAAGAGTAGGACTAGGGTTACTTGTAGAACAAGCAATGCTGACAAAGAAAATAAAGAAAATTGTTTTTTTCATAATTCCACCTTAATTATTTTGTTAATCAAGTCAACTTGCTAAGATTATCTGCTTATATTTAAGAAAACATCTTCAAGCAAGTTTCGATTAATTTGATTATGTTAAAGTTTATGTGCGACTTAAATTACTGAGTTCGATAGCTCACAAATGCTTATAAAACACCTCAATATTAATTACTCGGTAATTTTACACTATTATTATTTTTATCATTGACCAAACAAAAGGGGATTCATCTTTTTCGAGAAACTTTCTAATAAGTTTTGTAAGTTTTACGCGGTCAGTTGGCTTTAATTCTATAGGGGCAATGCAAACTCGAATCTACACTACGCGAAATGCTTATAAATAGCGATGAATTCATACCTGCGGATTGACATACTCCACACCTCACAGGTTTCATCGTGACCTGAATCGATTAGAAATCTACTTGATCAATCAGGCTTCTCCGAAAACCCGTCAGGTCTTGTTTTCTACGATGATAACCTCTACTTATAGTCTTCAACCAACCTCAAGCTTAATAGTCACCTTATCGCCCACTTCAAGATTTTCTGCTTTTTGGACGATTATTTTAATGGGCACAAGATAGCGTCCATTTTTGGGGAATAAAGAAGTCTTCCATTCCGTTTTTCCAATGCGCACATGAACGGGGATGACTCCCCAACCATAGGTAACCAGCGCTGAGATGGCTTTTATGTCGCGGCTTGGTTCCTCTGGAATAGCCACAAAAAGATAAGGCGCTGGACCGCGCCAATAGAAAATTTCACCTTTGAACTCAATCATGATTGACACAGTATATCAACTTGCTATTTTGCGCCGTCTATTTTTCCAAGCACGTCAGCGAATATCGCTTTGGTAACCTGCTGAAACAGACGCGTTCTTTCAGGACGTGAAAACGGGCGGCTCTCTTTGCTCAATTCTTTTTCAAAAAACTGTTCTACTATTTGAAGTATCTGGTTGTCGAGTTCAGCCTGTTGTGCATTTTGAATCATCAGTTTCAAAAGATCATCATAAGAGTTTGAATATTGATAAGAATTGAACATAATTTACTCCTTTTGGTTATTTTTGGCGTGAATATGAAGACTTAAGAAACTGATTCATAAGAACTTTTTACCACAAAGGGCACAAAGAACACAAAGGAAAACCTTTAAAATCGATATTTGTCTGTGTGTTCCGTCAAATCCGTGTACAGAAAAAATTACTAGACAATCCTGGCGGGTCGTCCCTACGAGTAAACGCGCTTAGACATTAAAATATCAGGCTTGCCGATTCCGTTCGCATCGGGCATTACGCCTGTGATCCTATAACCCATTTTTTGATAGAACTCAAAGGGATGCTTATTCAAATTACGAATTTCTTTAATCTTTTTCCATGTCCTATCATACAGGTCAGTATTTGACAAAGAAGTTTGGTTATCTTCGTCATCTGTGCCGAGTGTGATCGTGAGTCCGCCGCGCAATCGAACCTGTTCTTCAAAGTCCAAAACCAATGCGCGCCCAATCCCTTTCGCTTGCATTTCTGGTTTCACTACCAATGGATGCAATTCCCATACATGGTTATCATATTGCGGAATGCCGCCAATCCATCCTGCTACATTTCCTTCAGCATCAAGAGCAACACGCAGGATGCGCTCAGAGGCAAGCATCTCATGCACCTCGTCTAAACCGTCTTTCAATGTTGGCCAGGCTCCATGCCAGTGGGTCTTGAATGCATCAACCAAAATTTGCGCCGCCTGTTGAATAAGGTGATCTTGATTGAGGGTAAGCGAAATGAATTTCATGTTCTTGGTTTACCAAAGATCATAACATCAGGGTTCTTTCTTTTAAATTTCACATCTCCGAAGTCACGCTAAGGGAAATACTCAAAATCCTTAGCGTCCAGCGCCGCCTTTGTTAGGCAGTTTCTATTGGCTTAGGTATTTTTTTGTCAAGGTTCGTTTTAAACACCAAAGAATGAAAAGTGATTAAGAGTAACATAACAACTAATGCTGGAAGGTTATTTTCAAACGTTGAAGGCTTATATGCATTCGAAAACAGAGTAGATGAATAGGCTATAGAAAAAAGAAGGATAAAAACTATAAAAATTATACGCTGACGATGAGCGTAGGATCTTTCGGAAAATACAATGCTAGAGCAAGAGAATAGAAGAGCAACTGGAGCGGCAAGAATTGATAATTTGTAATCGTGACTTACAGAAGGTATAAGTAAAGCTCCAATAGTGCAAGCAAGCAGTAAATGTGAGTTTATTCCATTTTGTTTTTGTCGGTATGCTTGCAACATAATGATTAATATGCAAATAGCAATTATGGCTAGCAATGTAAATTGCGCCAGTTCTGTATAATCATTTATCCAAGTCCAACCGTGTTCAGATGCTTTGTTAGACATCATTGTTACAAAAGAGCGAATCGAGTGATTCCTACCCCCAATTTCTGGGTTTACGATTTGAGTTTTTATTGCATAGATGAAATCAACGAACACGTTTATACCTAAAACAAATAATAGTGCAAAATTCACTGCGGCCAATGCAAAGAACCTTTTGATGTTATTTTTCCAGTCTCGCCAGTCACTAATAAGCATAACAATGAAAATGAAAGGGAAGACCTTTAGTTGCACGGAAATGGTGAACAAAAAATATGCTAAGTAGCGATACCTGCTGTGATAATGATATATCCAAATAGCGAGAAAACAAATAAACACTGTTATTACATTGAACTGCCCCCGTTCGAGTTCATACTGAAAGCCATAAGAAAACAATCCAGTTATGAAAAATAATATTAGTAAAGAAGAAATTTGTCTTTCCTTGCCTATTCGTAGTGGGAAAATTAGTGATATCAATACATAACAAAGCACATTGACAAGAGTGATTATTTTATAAACCAAAGAAAAGTCTAGGATAAGTAACGGCGTAAATAATACGCTGGTAAGAGGCGGGTACAGATTACGTCCAATATAGGGGGTTTGTTTATCAACAAACCACGACGCGCTATAACTAAGCATCTGTCGTAGATCTACACCGATTGGATTAAATGCTGGCACATATTTGAAAAATTGCATAACCTGATCTGAAAAGAACACTGGATACACAAAAAAAAGAAGATATGACAACAAGAATCCAAGTAACACCCATGTAAGGAGTGAGATGTTCAAAATATACCCAAGCATTAACTGAATCTTTGTTTTACTCATATATATGTATCTCCATAAATGCATATTTTGGGTCGTGAAGGTAAAGTGTCTACCTATTTTTATATTTCCTATCGCACACCTGATTTTTTCTCAATACTAAATCACGGTAGGACTTGTTCTTGTTAACAGTCCTATTGTGTTGTAACTTATAGCCCCCATAATATTGTCTTGAAAAAAGAAGCCGCAAGTCAATCGTCGATTTCTCGACAGAACATCTTGACCTTAATCTCTTTTCAAATTATGGATTTCTATACAGACTAAAAAAAGCAATTGTAAACCCTACTATACCAAAAAATAAAACCCTGCTGATGCAGGGTTTTATTTAATCTTCTACTTTTGATCCTCAACGCCGATCCAAAAATGCCCGGGCATCACAGGGCGATAGGAACGGACAGTTAATTTATCCACTTCCAACTGCTTTTGCTCTTTCTCCATCATGGCTGGGTTGATCAAACACAAAGTGGGAATTTTGCCGTGTTTCTTGCGATAATATTCCATCGCTTTTTGAATCTTAAGATTCAGCGTAGTGCGTGGGTCATTATCAAACCATAACATGCCAGTATGCATACTTGCTCCTTTTGGAATAGAACACTATTCTCTATTCTCTTCTGCCTGTTGTCTTTCATCATCCAATAACCAAAACTTCAGCCAGCCCTCGCCTTCGCGGATACAAAACTCCTCATTCGGAATCAACTCCCCCATTTTCGCTTCAGCATCACCCGAAAGCGCCCCAGCTTCCAATGGATTTTCAATACATCCAAGCACGCGCGAACGAAAGAAATCAAGCCAGGGAAAAAGCTTGAGCCCATCAGATGGATTCATCGTCACTAGGCTCCAAACATGGCGTGAGGGTCCGCGCGCTAAGAGCCAGCGTAAATCCTGCTGACCTTCGATCATGGTAGAAGCAGCCGCAAGATCATCAACGAATAATAAGACAAAGCCAGTTTGCCCCTTGTTAGAATGCGTCCACTTAGAAAGAGAGATTAGAAAGTTCGCGGCATCTTGCGTGCCCGTCTCAAAAATTCCCGCGCAATGTTCAGAATCAAGAAATTCATTCCACTCTTCGGGCTTGGGAGTCAGAACGCCAAATTGCACATCATCAGGTCCGCTTAAAATTTCAACTGAACGCGCCACCATATTTAAGAGCGCGGTCTTGCCACTGCCTGCATCTGCGCTGATCAACAACGCGCCGGGCGTTGGGTCATGCAGATCTAACAGAACGGGCAAACCATCTGCGGCAAGACCGAGGAACAAGGCGTCGCTGGGCAGGTAGGAAAAATCAGCGAGGGCTTTGCTCAATGGAGGCAGAACAGGCTTGGGCTCGTCTTGCAGCGCTTTTGTTGCCAAAGCCATATCTGCAAGGGATTCGATCATTGAGTCGAGTTGGGTTAAATTATTCATAGAACTTATGTTCTAATAATAAACCTTGTCATAGGCTTTTGTCAAGAATTTAAGTTGCCAATTTATTGCAGTCTTTATCATATTGATCAAACTGATATTTGCTATCCTTTATAAATAAGATGAAAAGGTTTACAATATTAAAGATAAAGAAACAGTTTGATCTTCTTTATTAATACAAGTTCTTTTCTTCACAAAACTAGAAAGTCCTGTTAGAATTGTACAGACAAATGAAGGAGGCTCACGGAAACACATTGACCACTTTCAATTTCAATCTTAGTATCTATTTTATAAGGAGAAGAAGAATGCGTACAAATTTACTTCGCCTGGCTACATTAGTCATGGCACTCATGCTCGTCCTTTCAGCTTGTGCAGCACCCACACAAGCCCCTGTCGCAACCGAAGCACCTCAGGCAACTGAAGTCGCCGCTACCGAAGCGCCAGCTACCGAAGCCCCTGCTGAACAATTT
>VFJR01000056.1 GCA_009885945.1 Anaerolineaceae bacterium | reverse complement strand
GAGTCGGGGGACGGGGTGGGCGACCCTGAGTTGATGAAAGCTGTAGCGGATCATTTGCGGCGTTTGATTCATGTGGAAACATTTATCGCGCCGAATCAGGCTGGGGATTGGCTGGCAGGTTTGAGTGAGTCTGAAGCGCCGTTCGTCCTCGAAGAATTAAAAGAATTTCGAGTCACTGTGCAGAGGTGGTTAAAATCTGTGACACTGCCGATTGATCAATTGGTGTTAACGCTGGCGCAGGATGTTTTTAGCGGGGCACCCGATTTGGCGTTGGCGCATAAATTGGCGCTGGTGTTGCGCAAGGCGGCGGATGATCACGTTGATTGGCGTTTGCCTGAGTTGACCGCGGAGCTGGCGTTGATCGCAAAAAATGAAAGAAAGTTCATTGGCTTTTCGGCGGATGATTCTGGCTTTGATCCTGACATTCACAGAGGCAAGGTGGTGGTGACGACCATGCACAAGGCGAAGGGGCTGGAGTGGGAGCGCGTGTATATGATGTCGGTCAGTAATTATGATTTTCCATCGAACATGCCAAATGATTCTTTTATTTCTGAAAAGTGGTTTGTGCGCGGAAAACTAAACCTTGAAGCAGAAGCCATCGCGCAATTAAATGCGCTGATGTCGCTTAACGAATATGATGTGTACGAAGAAGGCGCGGCAACCATGCAGTCGCGGCTGGGCTATGTGAAGGAACGCCTGCGTTTGTTGTATGTGGGCATTACACGCGCAAAAAAAGATTTGATCGTGACGTGGAATTCTGGCAGGCTGGGGGAGGCGACGCCGAGTCTGGCGTTGAGTGAGTTGATGGGGTGGTGGGAAAGGGGAAAGGATGAATTATGAAGGATGAAAACGAAAAGCAATTTCGAAACCCTGCCGTTACAGCAGTTGCAGTATCACATGATTATGATGCGTGGGTTTGATTATAATTCCGCAAGGAATTTGCCTAAGACGCTGATGGTGGATTAGAATGAATAGCGAGGAAAACATAAATGAAACTAAGTGATCACAGACAAGCGTTGGCTAATAACACTGCTGCGTATACATATGAAATTGAGCACAATATTGATAGGTTGGTCTCGACCCTTATTCCTCATTTAAGAACATCTGGAGTAAAGCTTTCTCGCAAAAAACATAGGGACGTCTTGGCAAATATAATTGCTATGTTTTTTGATGCTCAAGAGAAAACACCTATCTTTCATGTTGAGGGAACAGAATTACCCTTGTGTTGGAATTCCCCTAGGGATTGGGATAAAAATTACATCAAATACGAATGGGGACATTTGAGATCAAAGAATCAAAACCCGACACTTCTTCCCGGGATCGAGAACTTTGCTCTCTATTCAGCAAGGTGTAATAAACACATTCAAAGTAGCATGAACATAGAAGAATTGATGATATATGGTGGGATTTTGGCACAAAGAGTAAGTAATGTACTTACTAAAAGGAGAATCCTGTTTGCTTCAAAAATTTGGCGCGATGAAATTGAAAAGCTAAAATAATCAAGATAAAGCTCAAACAAGAATTCAGATATAAGTAAAAGTTTTTTATTGCGCATGAGATGATGATAGAGACATCCTCGATTTACAATAGGTAGAAGATGCGAGACGAGAGAAGGATTTAAGGGAGTTGAGGTTGCGAGTTGTCCGCTTTCGGATTGGAGAGGTAATGAGAGACTTGTCCACTGTGTTGGGGAATATCCGCGAGATGGTTTAATCTTCGTGTGTCAGTGCGTGGGTTGTAAGGGAAGTGGACTGAGCTTTGTCAACTTCAATGGGCGGGGAGACAAACGCAGTTCCATTGGCGAGACTATTTGTAGACTATCCTCCTCTCATTTGAAGAGGTAAAATCTGTATATCAAAAAATAGAGATTGGAGAATTTTCATGTCGAAATCTGTTGATGTTAAATTAGCTCAATTCAAATTCCCATCAATGTGCGTTGTTTGTATGTCGCCCTCTTCAAAATATTTTGGGATCGAACAGGTTTATACCTATGGGCAAAAAACGTATCGAATGAAAGTTGACGTTCCAATGTGTGAAAAACATTATCAAGCGGCAAGTTTCAAAAGCTCAGTCGAGAAGGTTGTTGAAAAGCATGTCGCTGTAGGCGGCGGCATCCTTGCAGGCATTGCCGCCATGATCGTGTTAATTCTCCGTTGGACTGGGGATAACAGCCTGATAATAAAGTTATTTATTGGAGCGATCATGGGATTGGGTGTGTTCGCTATGGTTTGGTGGGTGATCTCTGCGTTTATCGCGCCCTTATTCGCCAAACGCGAATCCAAGGAAGCTCGTAACGCAGTAAAAATCACACGCTATTCACCGATGGATCAGATCACCCGACTGGAATTTGCCAATGAACAATTGGCTGAGATACTGCAAAAAACAACCTAAGCAGCCGCTGATTACAAAACGGTTACGAGATTGTCCAATCCAATATTTTGCTGATAAGCCAATAAGCTCTCCTAATTTTGGAAGACGGGAGAGAGGTCGGTACTTGGATTTGTAGTGGGAATTTCGGCGCAAAATAAAAACATTCTCGGGCGTAAAGTCAACGAGACCGTTTTTATTTATGACAATTACTTTACAGGCGTTAGCACAACGACAGGGATCGCGCGCGTTGCTTCACGCCGATATTGATCAAAGATCGGCATCATCTCCGCCATTTTATCGAAGAGGTGAGTCCGTTCTGGTTCTTTCGCAATCACAGCACGCACTTGAAAGGTTTCGGTGCCAACCTCAACAGTCACCAACGGCTCCGCAAGTAGATTGTGATACCAAGCTGGATGATTGGGTGCTCCGCTGTTTGATGCAATAATCGCTAGCCGTTCGCTGTCTTTGACGTATGCTGTTGGGGTTACGCGTTCCAGTCCGCTTTTTGCGCCTATGGTATGTAAAAGAAGCAGAGTCTTGCCGCTGAAATATCCACTCACCTTGCCGCCATTATTTCGAAACTCTTCGATCAATTTCTTATTCCAATCGTCATCGTCGCTCATAGAATTCTCCTTTCTTCTTTAAGTCGCCCACTTCTCAGCCATTTTAATGATCGTATTCAGCCCGCGCATTGTAGATTGGCTTCCTGTCGTTTTCTCAAGCACAGCGTTGGAAAATGTAGAGTCGCTTTGTTTCTTGTGGCACAGCCAATACATTTCACGTTCATGCACGGCGAAATCGTCAATCTCGTTCTTTCGTTCCATCAACTTATTTATTGAATCATTATCCAATGGACTCTTCAAAAAACATATGTTGAGCGCGGTGGCTTTGTCTATTTCGCTTTGTTGAAATGCCTTGTAATTTGCGAGCTTGCCTAACTCTGCGCTTGTGCGGATGAAAGTCGGCGCCTCGAATCCTAGCTCTGTGCTTAATCCAGCTTCGATGAGCGTTTCCAAGCTTCGGGGATTCTTAGAGTCCGAATCAAATATCACGTTCCCGCTGGCGATGAATGTTTCCACGTTAAGAAAGCCAAGCGTCTCAAAGCTCTCGCGCAGCCTCTCCATTTTGACAGTACGACCGCCTACGTTAATGGCTCGTAGGAATGCAATATATTTTGACAAGAAAATCTCCTTATTATTTTATAGGTGTTAGAACAATGACAGGCAAAACACGCGTTGTTTTGCGGCGGTACTCATCAAAGGCAGGCGCGATTTCGATCATTTGATTAAACAGGCGGGTTCGTTCTGGTTCGTCAGCCGCTGCAGCATGCGCTTGAAATTTTTTCGTGCCAACTTCCACAGTTACCAGCGGGTTTGCAAGTACGTTGTAATACCAGTCGGGATGAGTAGGCGCTCCAGCTTTGGATGCGATCACCACCCATCGTTCGTTATCGCTGATGCACGCCAGTGGATTGGTGCGCTCCTGTTGACTCTTTGCGCCCTTTGTATGCAAAAGCAGTAAGGTCCTGCCTGCAAAGTTACCGCCAACTTTGCCTTCGTTTGCTCGAAATTCTTCAATAATTGCTTTGTTCCGTTCGTTGACAGTATTCATTTGTGATTTCTCCTTTGGCTTAAGGTACATTGGTCAATATTTACCCGTATGATTTCGCCATTTTTCTTGTATAATATATGTGATAGAAATATTATAGTCTTTTAAACGAGGAGTTTTTATGCGCCGTGGCCGTACTCTAATACTTGTTGTACTTATATTGATCATTGGGCTTGCAGCGGTTGGCTATGTGCTTACTCAGCTATCACAACCAGCTGTAGAAGTGCCAATTGATATTGAGGTATTTGCCGCTGGGCAAAACATTCCTCAAGGTGTGGAAATCACCGAGGCAATGCTGAAAACAGTTAAGATTCCTCAAGCAAATATTATCAGCAGTTACTATACAAAAGAAGAAATATCCCTTCTTGTTCCAAATAAAGTAGCATTGTTTCCGTTAAGTCAAGATGCATTAATCACTGAAGCGATGGTGAGTGAAAAATCATCGGCTGTCTCTATCGCCGGTCCTCAATGGGCATCTATCGTTCCTCCAGGCATGACCGCAATGGCAATCCCGATTACGCGCTTGTCTTTGGCGGGGTATGGAGTTAATGACGGTGCACATGTTAATGTAGTAGGTTGTTTCCTTTTTGTAGATGTTGATCCGGGCTTCCAATCTGCTCTTCCCAATGGATTTACTGCCCTTGTTGCGCCTGGGCTTAGCGCCGACGTTCAACCAGTTTTGACAACTGGACCTGGCGGCGTTGCTGGCCGGGTTGAATTGGATCCGTCTTTGCAGCAGCCTTTTTATTACACTCCTGGTGAGCCGCAAAGAGCCCGTACAGTTTGTCAGATCATGTTACAAGATGTTGTAGTAATGAAATTGGGTAATTTTTCTCGTCAAACTGTTGAGCAGCAACAAGCAAATGCAAACAATGGGGATCCTGCTACTCAAGGACAACCTGCTGAGCCAAGCCCAGACCTTGTCACACTTTTGGTTTCCCCACAAGATTCTTTAATGCTAACCTATATGGTGTATACCAATGCGCAAATACATTTAACATTGCGTAATGCCAGCGATCAATCGCGTCAGGTCACTGAAGCTGCTACCTTGCAGTTTTTATTAAGTCAATATAATATACCGGTTCCTGCGCGTTTGCCCTATTCTCTTCATCCACAAGTTAATATCCTTCAACAACCGTTTCTCCCTAATGATGTAGTTCAAGTTGAAGGCAATTAACAATTTTGGTGTTGCAATAATCCACTCGAGGTGAAAATTTATGGCATCCGGTAAAATAAGAGTATTAATAGTAGATGATATTGCAGAAACCCGCGAGAATATTAAGAAATTATTGCAGTTTGAAACAGATATTGAGGTAGTTGGTGCTGCGCGCAGTGGTAAAGAAGGTATCCAGCTCGCCCAAGAGTTGGACCCGGACGTGGTATTGATGGATATTAATATGCCGGATATTGACGGTATATCCGCTACTGAAATTATTCGACAAAAAACCCCTTATATACAAGTTGTAATTCTTTCTGTTCAAAGCGACCAAAATTATATGCGTCGCGCCATGCTTGCGGGTGCCCGTGATTTTTTGACAAAACCACCAATGGGTGATGAGTTAATTTCTGCTGTGCGCCGCGCAGCAGAAAATGCTCGCACTGAGCGTAGTAAAGATGTGCCAGCGCGCGTTGTTTCAGCAGGCGCATCTGGTGTTTCTGCTGTGGGTACGTCCGCTTTGCCAGCAGTTAATGGTAAGATTATCTCAGTATATAGCCCAAAAGGCGGTGTGGGTTGTACTACAGTTGCGGTGAACTTGGCTATCGCGCTTCATAACGAAGATACAAAAGTAGTTCTTGTAGATAGCAATATACAATTTGGCGATGTGGCCATTTTTATGAACGAACAGGGTAAAAACACATTTTCAGAACTGGCTCCTCGCGTAGATCAATTAGAAGCAGAGGTTGTTGAAAGTATTCTGATTAAGCATTCAAGCACAGGTGTACGCATTCTTGCAGCGCCTCAAAAACCTGATTTAGAGGAAACTGTTACAGCTGATCAATTTGAAAAAGTAATTTCGTATCTCAAGCAAATGTATGCGTACGTTGTAATTGATACAACATCTGTTCTGACAGATATTGCAAAGGTTGCAGTTTCTTTGAGCGACGTTATCCTTTTAGTTGTTACTCAGGAGATTCCGTCTATTAAAAGTGCCCGTTTATTCTTAGATTTACTTCAAATGAATAACTTTGATTCAAATCGTATTTTATTTGTCATGAATAAATTTGATAAGCGAATTTCAATTACCCCGGAGCGTGTGGGCGAAAACCTTAAGCAACCGGTTACTGCAGTTATTCCTTTTGATGAACGGATTGTGGTACCTTCTGTAAATAGAGGTGTACCTTTTATGGTTGACAATAAAACCCAGCCTGTTGGTCGAGGCATATATGCTATTGCCGAGGGCGTGCGAGCAAGAATTAATTCACTTGAAGCGGAATCTGTGAAGCCCAAGCGATAAGCTTGGACTAAAGGAGTTTAGTTTATGTCGTTGTTAAAACGTATAGAACAAGGTCAAGGCGGCAGCGGGCAACAATCTCCAGCTTCGTCTCCGCCAGCATCCGGGGGGGGTGAATCTGGTGGCGGCTCCCGGCTTTCTTCAATGCAGGCTAATCGGGTTAATGCTCCAAATACTACCCCTCAGGCTGGATCTTACTTTGACTTGAAAACGAGAGTTCAAAATAAGTTGTTATCTGAGCTTGACCCATCCATAGATATTTCAAGAACAGATGAGATTCGTCGTACTATACAAGAACATTTTGAACAGATACTTGCCGATGAAAATATTGTCCTTTCAAGACCTGAAAGGTCGCGCCTATTTGATCAAATAGTTGCGGAGATATTAGGGCTTGGGCCATTACAGACCCTTTTAGAAGATGACACTATTACAGAAATAATGGTTAATGGACCTAAGAACATATATATTGAACGTAAAGGCAAGTTACATCGGGTTCCAGTAACTTTTGAAGGTAACGAACATGTAATGCGAATTATTGACCGTATTGTTGCGCCTTTGGGTCGGCGTATTGACGAATCTAGCCCTTATGTAGATGCACGCTTGCAAGATGGATCTCGTGTTAATGCGGTTATTCCTCCTATTTCTCTCGTCGGTCCAGTTTTGACTATTCGTAAATTTTCTAAAAGCCCAATTACTATTGAACAATTAATTCAGTTTGGCTCAGTAAGCGCAGAAGCTGTGCAGTTTTTAAAGGCATGCGTTGAAGCGCGTTTGAATATTTTAATTTCCGGCGGTACTGGCTCGGGAAAAACAACACTGTTAAATGTTATGTCGGGCTTTATTCCTAACGATGAGCGTATATTAACAATTGAAAATGCGGCAGAGTTGCAGTTGCGTCAAGAACATGTGGTCACGTTGGAGTCCCGCCCGCCTAATATTGAAGGCAGAGGCGAGGTCTCGATTCGTGATTTGGTTATGAATGCGCTCCGTATGCGTCCAGAAAGAATTATTGTAGGGGAGTGCCGTGGCGGTGAAACATTGGATATGTTACAAGCTATGAATACAGGTCATGACGGCTCCATGACTACTGCACATGCAAATACACCGCGCGACGCCATTTCTCGTGTTGAGACTATGTGTTTGATGGCGGGTATGGATCTACCTATCCGTGCTATTCGTGAGCAAATTTCTGGCGCTGTAGATTTGATTTGTCAACAAGAACGTATGCGTGACGGGACACGAAAAGTCACATATATTACAGAAGTAAGCGGTATGGAAGGCGAAGTTATTACTATGACAGATATTTTTGTTTTTGAGCAAACAGGCATAGATAATGGCAAAATAGTTGGACGGTTGCGCCCAACTGGGCTACGCCCAAAATTTATGGATAAAATTGACGCAGCAGGTATTCATTTGCCCCCATCTATTTTTGGTATTGGTGAGCGTCGTCGTTGATCGCTAAACAACAGGATATCGGTTAATTATGAGCACTGTAACTTGGATAATAATTATTGGCGCTGTCCTTCTCGTGGTCTTACTAATTGTAGGGCTTGTTATTTCATCTGGCAGTGAAGGCCAGCTTGTAGAGCAACGTTTAGGGCAATACCTAGAAGATGATGCCAAAGCATCCGGGAATAAAGAAAAAGATAAAACAGCCCTAACAGACTGGGTAACGAATAAAGTTTCTAAAACAAGCTCTGGTGATCGTATAGCGCGAGAACTTGCGCGGGCAGATGTAAAATTTAAAGTGGGTGAGTATTTTGCTCTTATTGGAATTTCAATATTGAGTTTAGGGTTTATCGCATGGTTTTTAGGAGATTATAAGCCATTCTCTTTTGTGCTTGGAGCTGGATTTGGTGCAATCTTGCCGCGAATGTATGTAAAAAGACAACAAGCATCTCGCTTGCTTAAATTTAATGGGCAATTGGCGGATATGTTAAGTTTAACTGTGAATGGACTTCGCGCTGGGTACTCAACTATTCAAGCTATGGAAGCTGTTAGTAGAGAGATGCCCCCACCTATGTCTGATGAGTTTCGGCGGGTCGTTCAGGAAATTCAAATTGGCATTCCTATGGAATCGGCACTTGATAATCTTTTGCGGCGTATTCCCAGTGAAGATTTGGATTTTATGATTACGGCTATAAATGTTCAACGTGAAGTTGGTGGTAACCTTTCTGAAATATTAGAGACAATTGCTTATACAATTAGAGAACGGGTAAAAATAAAAGGCGATGTAAGGGTTTTAACATCGCAAGTGCGTGCATCTGGTACTGTTTTGTCGCTCGTTCCTGTAGGTGTGGGTGTATTTATATGGTTCTCAAACCCTGGTTATATGAAGCCAATTACTGATTCAGGTACAACTTGTGTTGTTATTTTTGCTGGGGTTGTGCTTGGATTAATTGGTTTGGGTTACGCTGTTATGATGAAAATAGCTGATATAAAGGTATAAGTCATATGTCTTCCACTTTAATTTGGGTAATTGTTGGGGTTGTTGTTTTAGGCGGCGCAGTCGCTTTAGTTGTGGTTGGAATTAATTTTTCTAAAAACAATTTAGACAATGAGGATCCTGTTATGGCGCGTCTTGCAGATGCTACTTCGCGCGGCGAAGTAATATCTCTTGAGCAAGTGGAGTTAGAGCGCCCTTTTAGTGAAAGGGTTATTGTTCCTTTTATAAAGCGTGTCGGGGAAATTTCTAATCGTTATACGCCTCAAAATGCGCTTGAGGATGCTGCGCGAAAATTAGATATGGCTGGAAACCCGGGCGGTATTGATGCATCCACTTTTTTAGCTTCCCGCTTTGTAGTTATGGGCATTTTTGTTGTTTTGATGATTTTTTATTATTTTATAATGCCAAATCCGTGGCCTGTTAGTAAATTTCTTTTGTACTTGATCCTTTTCGGAATATTTGGATTTTATCTGCCCCAGTTATTAATAAAAAGCAAAACTGATAGGCGTCAACTGGATATTCGTAATGCCATGCCAGACGCGCTTGATTTGCTGACTATTTGCGTTGAAGCCGGCCTTGGTTTTGATGCGGCAATGTCTAAGGTGGCGGAAAAATGGGAAAATGAACTTGCGTTTGCCTTTAGCCGATGTATTAGAGAGGTTCAATTGGGAAAGCCCCAAAGAGAAGCATTGCGTGATATGTCAAATCGGCTTGGAGTTTCTGAAATGACAAGTTTTGTTGCTGCAATCATTCAAAGTCAAACTCTTGGTGTAAGTATGGCAAAAGTATTGCGTATCCAGTCTGATCAAATGCGTGTTCGGCGGAAGCAAATTGCAGAAGAGAAGGCGCATTCAGCTCCTGTAAAAATGATATTCCCGATGGCTTTTTTGACGATGCCAACATTGCTTATTGTTTTGATGACCCCCGCGGGTATTACTATATCAAAAACCATGGGCGGCGGGTAAAACAAATTGCTTTATTGAAATTTAATATGGATATGAATTGGAAATCAATAGCATATCGTTCAATTTGGCAAGGGCTGGATTTGATATTTCCTCCGTTTTGTGGTGGTTGCTCTAAAAAGGGCAATTCTTGGTGCTTTGAATGCCAGCAAAAAACACAGGAAATAACAGGAAATATTTGTGATATCTGCGGGGTTAGGAATATTTCTAGCAAGATTTGTGTGAATTGCCAAAACCATAGACCATCTTATTCTAAATTACGATCATGGGCAGTATTTGAAGGAAGCGTTCGTAATGCTTTGCATCGATTAAAGTATAAGCGTGATATTTCATTAGGAAATACGTTGGCATGGCAAATGTTGGGATTTGCACAATCCCTGAGTTGGAACATTGATATTCTCATCCCCATTCCCTTAGGTATAAAAAGATTAAAAGAACGTGGCTATAATCAATCAGCAACCATTGCCTTTCCATTAGCGCTAGATTTAGAAGTGCGTTACGCACCAAAAATGCTATCTCGTATAAAAGAGACTCGCTCACAGGTTGAATTAAGTACCAGAATTGAGCGTTACGAGAATACCTTGGATGCTTTTAAATCATCATCAGATGTACTAGGAAGAACGGTCTTGATATTTGATGATGTTGCTACCACAGGGGCAACAATGTCTTCTGCTGCAGCTGCATTACTTTCTGCGGGCGCAAAAGATGTGTACGCATTGTCAGTAGCTCGTGCCATGGGGCATTAAATCAAGTATGTGGACAGGCTTTAGAATCGAGATCGAAACATCCTAAAAGGAGGACGATATGTCCAACAAAGTGGAAGTTCAGGTACGGAATATTCAACTGACTGACCAGATAGATGAATATGTGAACAAAAAAGCAGGTAATCTGGATCATTATTTGCCTGCTATTGATGGTGCGCGCGTAGAGCTTGTACATTACAAAGCTACACGAGATGTCAAGGATCGTAATGTTGTTCAAGTTACTGTGCATGGCAAAGGTTTTACCTTGCGGTCTGAAGAACGAGCAGAAGAAGTTTTGGCTGCATTTGACCAAGCCATGGATAATCTGCACCGCCAGATCGAACGTCATAAAGGTAAGCATTATCACGGGCGTGGTGATGGGCGTTCGGCCGCTGATGTTGTTGACGATGTTATAAATGATGAAACTGGCGAGCCTTCACCTCTTGTAGCACGCAAGAAAAAATTTACCCTATATCCAATGAATCAAGAAGAGGCAGTTATACAAATGCGTAATTTAGGGCATGATAATTTCTTTGTCTTTTACAATGTGGAAACCAGTAAGATTAATGTCTTATATCGTAGAAGGAATGGAAATTACGGATTAATTGAACCTGAACTTGGGTAATTGACGCATAAATATAATCACCCGCGAAATATTAATTCGGGTGATTATATTTTTAAATGGCAAAAAAGTACATTGATTAACATAGAAATGATGTGGCGGTAATGGATTTTGCCGCTTAGAGGTTTTAAGTTAAGGTGAGAGAACTATGACTTTCCAAGATTCTGTTTTTATTGGTATAGATCCAACATCCAGCTACAAATCATTTACCTATGCGGTGCTTGATAGGGAATTAAATATTAAATCCTTGACTAATGGTGAAATGGATGATGTGCTCGTATTTTTGCGAGGACAAGTAAGAGCTGTGGTTGCGATTAATGCACCTGCTGGGGTAAATCGCGGATTGGTAAAAGAAAAGATGAAGAAGGAGATGCGCACACCTCATAAGATTCGAGGTATGGATTTGCGGCTGGCGGAATATGAACTACGAGGGCGTGGAATAAACGTTACAGGGACTCCGTCAAATGTTGGGCTTTGTGCTTCATGGGTGCAGTTGGGATTTGACTTGTATCGGGAGTTAGAAACAATGGGGTTTGAAAAATATCCACAGGATGGCAATCTTCAAGTTATGGAAACCCATCCGCATGCGTGTTACTGCGTAATGGCAGGTGGTATTCCAGCATCAAGGCTGTTGTTGGAAGGGAAATTACAAAGACAATTATTATTGCACGAACGTGGACTTCGCATTAAAGATCCGATGGATTTTTTTGAAGAAATTACTCGCTATAAAATAACAAAAGGTATTTTACCTCATGAACTTTTATTGCCGCCCGAGCAGCTTGATGCGCTGGTTGCTGCTTACACTGCATGGTTGACAGCTAATAAACAAGAGCAAGTGATGGCAATTGGTGACGATCGTGAAGGAATGATTCAATTGCCTATAAGTCAATTAAAAGAAACGTATTGACCTTTTGCCAAGTGGTAAAATACTTTTATGTCTACTCAAAATTTGCAAACACGCGCAATTAATACAATTCGTTTTCTTTCTGCCGATGGCGTGCAGCAAGCGAATTGTGGTCACCCCGGCTTGCCGATGGGCGCGGCGGCGATGGCATTTACAATTTGGACGAAACATTTACGGCATAACCCGCGCAATCCAAAATGGGCAGGTCGTGACCGCTTCATTCTCTCCGGCGGGCATGGTTCAATGCTCTTGTATTCTTTGCTGCATCTGACAGGATATGATTTGCCTCTTGATGAGTTGAAAAATTTTCGACAATGGGGAAGCATTACACCTGGGCACCCTGAATATGGATTAACGCCTGGTGTGGAAGTAACCACAGGACCTTTAGGTCAAGGATTTTCCAGCGGGGTGGGTATGGCGATTGCTAGCGTGCATCTAGCGGCAAACTTTAATCAGCGTGGACATGAAATAATAGATTCGTATATTTATGCGATTGTTACAGATGGCGATTTGATGGAAGGCATTGCTTCTGAAGCTTCTTCTTTGGCAGGACATTTATCCTTAGGGCGGTTGATTTACCTATATGATGATAATCATATATCTATTGACGGTTCAACAGACCTTGCCTTCACAGAAGACCGCGCGGCACGATTTAATGCATATGGCTGGCATGTACTGACTGTGGAAGACGGGAATGATGTTGATGCAATAGATAAAGCCATTGAAGCTGCTAAAGCTGACCCTAGACCATCGTTAATCCTTTGCCGCACCATTATTGGATTTGGTGCGCCGAATAGACAAGGTACCTCTAAGGCGCACGGGGAACCTCTAGGTGACGAAGAGCTCAACGCCGCAAAGGATAATCTTGAGTGGAGAAAAGAGCCGCGCTTTTTTATTCCTGATGATGTTTTGGAGTTTTATCGGAAAGCAGTTGTGAGTGGGCGTGAACTTGAAATTGATTGGAAAATGCGTTTTGATGCGTACAAGAGATTACATCCAGCTTATGGCTCTGAATTGGAGAGACGCCTTTCCGATAAACTGCCAGAAGGGTGGGCGAGTGCTTTGCCAACTTTCCCAGCAGATTCGAAGGGTATGGCTACCCGCGCCGCTTCTGGAAAAGCAATTAATGCACTTGCTGTTAAGCTGCCAGAGTTGATTGGCGGTTCAGCGGATTTAGCACCGTCTAATAACACTAAAATTGATGGCAGCCCTTCATTCCAAAAAAATTCGTACGCCGGTCGAAATTTCCACTTTGGTGTACGGGAACATGCAATGGGCGCGGTGTTAAATGGAATGGCAATTTTCGGCGGGGTAATTCCTTATGGCGGTACGTTCCTTGTCTTTGCAGATTACATGCGTGCTTCGATTCGTCTCGCGGCAATTTCACATTACCCTTCTATTTTTGTTTTTACGCATGATAGTGTTGGGCTTGGTGAAGATGGGCCAACGCACCAACCTGTTGAGCAATTAATGTCGTTGAGATTAATTCCAAATTTAGTTGTTCTGCGTCCAGCAGATGCTAATGAAACTACTGAAGCCTGGCGTGTTGCAATTTCACGCAGAGATGGACCTACTGTGTTGGTATTAACACGCCAAAACCTACCTATATTTGAACGCACACCAGCCACCTCAAATGTAGAAAAAGGGGCTTACGTCTTGAAGGATTTTGGAGCTCCTGAAATTATTTTAATAGCCTCTGGCTCAGAAGTATGTCTTGTTATGGATGCCGCGCAAAAACTAGCAGATGAAGGTAAAGGCGTGCGCGTCGTTTCTTTTCCGAGTTGGGAATTGTTCGAGAAACAAGATGAAGCCTATCGCGAGTCTGTTTTGCCGAAAAATATTCAGAAGAGACTCGCTGTCGAAGCAGGAGCAAGCTTGGGCTGGGAAAGATACGCCAAGTCCGTCATTGGTATTGATCGCTATGGTGCATCCGCTCCATATAAAATAATCTTTGAAAAACTTGGGTTTACAGTTGAAAATGTAGTCGCAAAGGCAAAAGAATTATGAAAATAGCAGTTGGTTGTGATCACGCGGGTTTCCCGTTGAAAGATACTGTCATTGAATCTGTAATTGCCGCTGGTCATGAAGTGATTGATGTGGGCACAAATAATGCCGAGGCAGTGGACTTTCCGGATTTTACAAAAAAAGTTGGCGAGAAAATCCAGAGCGGCGAAGTGGAACGCGGTATTTTGATTTGCGGCTCTGGTGTTGGTGCGGCAATTGCGGCAAATAAAATGAAAGGTGTTTATGCATCTATCTGCCATGATACATACTCTGCGGCGCAAGGCGTAATGCATGATGCTATGAATGTATTGTGTATGGGCGGGCGCGTGATTGGACCAGAACTTGTGAAAGTGTTGGTGCCTGCATTTTTAAATGCACGCTATTTGGGGAATGATAGCGGTGAAGAAAGATTGGCGCGCCGCGTAAATAAAATTAAAGTAATGGAAGAAAAATCGTAAATCGTTAGGGGCTTTGCGAATTATGCATCACGTATCACATATCACGCATTATTTATCAGGAGTTATCACTCATAATGTCTGTATCTATTAAAAAACTTACGTCTCTTGGGCAATCCATTTGGTATGACAACATTCAAAGAAAATTACTTGAAAGCGGTGAACTCAAAGAGATGATCGAGCGCGGTGATATCCGCGGCGTCACTTCGAACCCGACTATTTTTCAAAATGCCATCGCAAAAACGAATGATTATGATTCAGCTTTAGTTCCGCTTGCATGGGCAGGTTGGGATAGCGAAAAAATTTTTTGGCATCTGGCAATAGAAGATATTCAGCAAGCTTGCGATCTGTTCCGTTCGCTGTACGATCAAACCCGCGGCGGGGATGGATATGTAAGCCTTGAAGTTAGCCCGTATCTCGCCAATGAAACTGCTGGGACAATTAAGCAAGCCAAAGAATTATGGGAGCGAGTTGACCGTCCAAATTTGATGATAAAAATCCCTGCTACAAAAGCGGGTATTCCTGCGATTCGCGCAACGATAGCAGAAGGTATCAATGTAAATGTCACTTTGATTTTTTCGCTCGAGCGTTATGCTGAAGTGATGGATGCGTATCTTGCAGGACTAGAAGATCGAGTTGCAAAAGACCTTCCTGTTCAGCAAATTGCATCGGTCGCATCTTTTTTTATCTCTCGCCTTGATTCAAAAATTGACCCGCGTTTGCCAAAAGATTCTCAGTTGAATGGTAAAGCCGCGATTGCAAATGCAAAACTTGCATACGATTCCTTCGAACGTTTTTTTACATCCCCGCGTTTCGCAACACTCAAGGCTCGTTTTCGCGCACGGGTACAGCGCCCGCTATGGGCTTCCACAGGTACAAAAAACCCCGCATATCCTGATACGCTTTATATAGATTCATTAATTGGACCTGATACCGTCAATACAGTTCCACCCGCAACACTTGATGCATTTCGCGATCACGGTACTGCAAGCCTAACGATTACGCGTGGTCTCGAAGAATCACAAATTCTATTTACTGACCTTAAAGCGCAAGGCATTTCAATGCAAGCAATCACAGAAGAATTGGAAGTTGAAGGGGTTCAGGCATTTACAGATGCATTTACAACTTTGCTTACTGCTATTGAAGAAAGAAGGAAAAGCGCCGCTTCTTCTCTACAGCCGCTAGCTGATTCTGTTTCCAAGCGTTTATCTCAACTGGAAATTGATTCTGTTCCGGCGCGCCTGTGGAATCATGATCCTACACTTTGGACAAATGATCCCGCTAGTCAAGCCGAAATTAAAATAAGGCTAGGTTGGCTAAATTCCATTGAAGATGCGCGCACTCGCCTTGATGGCTATATATCATTCGCCAAGCAAATCCACGACGAAGGCATTGATCGTGTTTTGGTTATTGGCATGGGTGGCTCTTCATTAACTGCCGAAGTATTTAGCTCGCTTTTAGCAGGCGCAAATATTGATGCAAAATTATCTCTGGCTATATTAGATTCAACTGACCCTCAACAAGTTAAAACTGCCGTAGAGCAATATCCCCCTGATAAATCTCTCTATATTCTTGCCAGCAAATCTGGCGGAACCGCCGAACTTTTGGCGGCATTTCACTATTTGTGGAAATTAAGCAATGAAAATGGCTCGCGTTTTATTGCCATCACAGATTCTGGAACATCCCTAGATAAACTAGCTAAAGAAAACAATTTTCGAAAAATATTTAATGCAGATTCAAATGTGGGCGGGCGGTTTTCTGCGCTGACAGATTTTGGGTTAGTACCCGCCGCGTTACTCGGCATGGATGTAGAGAAACTGCTTGCATTAAGCAGTGCAGAACGAACCAGAAACTTAACCTCTGCATATGGACCTGGTTTTGTCTTAGGCGCTTTGCTCGCTGAATCCACTCTCGCAGGCAGAGACAAGCTGACGGTAGTTGCTGATGCATCTCTATCCTCTTTGGCAGGTTGGATCGAGCAAGTCGTTGCAGAATCTAGCGGTAAAAATGGCAAAGGCATCCTGCCGATTGCCTTAGAGCCTTTAGGTGCGCCAGATGATTATGGTGCAGATCGTTTGTTTGTGTACTTGCGCCAAACTGGGGAGTTGGATAATAGTATTTCTGATTTGAAGTACGCAGGTTATCCTGTTATCGAGATGCTGATTAAAAACCCATATGAAGCAGGCGTGGAATTTTTTAAATGGGAGATTGCAATTTCTGTTGCTTGCCATATTTTAGGAGTTAACCCATTTGACCAGCCTGATGTACAAGACAGCAAATTGCGCACGCTAGCTAAGATACAAGATTTTCAAGCTACAGGCAAACTAGCAGATGTGGATTTGGTGAATATAAAGAATGCAAAAAAAACATTGAATGATTTTCTGGCTCAAGCCAGCAAGAATGAGTATGTATCGTTTAATGTGTATTTACCGCGCACAAAAGAAACGGTTGGGTTAATCCAGAACTTGCGTGTAGCGACAAGAGCAAAGACAAAATGTGCGGTGGCTGCTGGGTTCGGCCCACGCTTTCAACATTCAACAGGACAGTTTCATAAAGGCGGTCCAAACACGGGCTTGTTTGTTCAGGTTGTTTATGATGCAAAAGATGATATGGAAATTCCCGCTGAAGGTTTGAGTTTTGGAACTTTGCTTCGCGCGCAGGCTTTGGGTGATTATGAAGCATTAAAAGCCGCGGGCAGACGCGTGGTGCGTGTTCACTTATCAGATCTATCTGAAATGAAAAAACTTATTGAGGTGTTTCAGTGAACCAACTAGCATCGACAAAATGTGTAGCCTGCCGCAAAGGTGAGCCGTCATTATCAATGGATGAGATTTCAGATTTAATGCCGCAGATTCAAGGCTGGCAAATTGTAGAGGTTAGTGAAATTAAAAGACTTGAAAGGGTCTTTAAATTAAATAACTTCGTAGAAGCACTTGAATTTACAAATAAAATTGGCGCGATCGCTGAAGAAGAAGACCATCATCCCTTGATTATCACTGAATGGGGCAGGGTTACTGTTCAGTGGTGGACGCATGTAGTGGGTGGCTTGCATAAAAACGATTTCATTATGGCGGCGAAGACGGATGGGTTAGTGTAGGGTTCTTGTAGTGACCTAGTGATGTTTTGAAAAGATTATGTAAGGTTTTGTCGGTTATTTTTGTAAAAAGAAAATCTTTCAGGTGTCATCCATTTCGTAAACATCTTAAGTCCTTTTGAAAAAGAAACCCGTGGCTGCCATTTCAATTCGTCGTTTGCGCGGTTTATATTAGCAACCCATTTAGATGTGTCCCATTTTCGATCTGGCATACTGCCCCAAACAGGTGTTGTTTTAATACTTAACGTTGAAATAGTTTCATCAACAACTTGCTGTAACGACAGTTGTTTCCCTGAGCCAATGTTATACACTGCGCCCGCTAGGTCTGGTTTAGATGCGGCTTTGACATAGGCTTCGCATACATCATCAATGTAAACATAATCACGGGCAATGTTAGGGTTGACGAGATGCGGCAGTTTGCCCTGTAGGCCTTCAACAATAAGGGTTGGGATGAGACGTGAAGGTTCTTCGTATGGACCAAATACAGAATACAGCCTTAATGTTGCCATATTGCTTTTATGGGTTTGCGCGATATATCTGCAATAGTGTGTGCTTGCGGCTTTTAATATTGCATAAGGGCTATTGGGCTCAATCCATTCATCTTCACTAGGGGCATAATCTTTATATCCATATTCAGAAGATGAGCCTGTGTTGATTAATGCTTCAAACCCAACTTGATTACATACATCTACCAGGCTGGCAGTCGCCATCAGATTTGTTTCTGCCATTTGACGGAAATCTGCTTGTGACGAATATGCACCATATACCGCGAGATGAAAGACCCAATCTGGTTTGATGGTTGAAATATTATTGAGAAGAGCTTCTTTGTCACTCAGATCAATTGTCCATTTATGTACGTCGTTGATTATTGGCACAATACGCCAAGGTTTGTGCTCTTTCCTCAAGAGTAAATGTACTTCATGACCTTCTAATAATAAGCGCCGCGTTAAATTTGCGCCTATAAACCCGGTTGCTCCTGTTAGTAAGACTCGCTTCATGTGTGGATGTCCCAAAAATTATTTAAGGCTTTTGTGCAATTATAAACAGATTGCCCAGTTTTAGCGAAATCACGAAATTACCAAACACAGTATTTTTTAGTTTGTTTAATAAATATAGTTTTATACTTTGTTTTATGGGGAGCAAGTGGGTTAAATGTCGAAGCGAAATGCGATTTGTTGCTGAAGAAATTATTTTAATTTTCAGCCCGTGTTTTTGAGCTATTTTCCCGATAGTATTTTGGTTGTATAGGTATGTATGCTCAACGTCAAAGATTGGGCTATTTTCGCCCAAAACCAGAGCTGAAAGAGCTCTTACATCATGATTGAAAATTAACAATCCTCCGCCAGGCTTGAGCGCTTTTACACATTCACTTAATAGAGCATTTGGGTTTGCAATGTGATCAAAAACTTGGAACATGCAAATTAAATCGAAATTTTCCTTTTGTAACATGCCGGGTTGAAGCATATCGCAAATAATCGCGGGGCGGATATGCGCTGAACTTTTGTTAACCGCCTCAACGCTAGGCTCAATACCTAGCACTAGACCAAAACCATATTCTATAGCCTTTTCTAAAAGGAATCCGCTTCCACATCCAATTTCTAGAAATCCAGCCTTAGGAATGGATTTAATTCCCAAAATCTTAATTGCTTCCTGAACGTATTTGAAATAAGTGTCAGTCAGGTTTTTTACTTCAAGATCATAATTTTGAATGCTTTTGGCATATAAGGTTGTTAAAATATTTGAATGAATGGTTGGGTCAGAACGCACCAGTCCGCAGTTGTTGCAGCGAACGATACGATAGTGGATTTTATCGGGTAATCTACGCGCGGAGAATATTTCTGGTGTAAAGTCGTTTGGCGTGACATTCGCTTTGTATAATTCTGTGCTATTTTCTTTGGATCCACAAATTGCACAGATAGTTTCATGTAGGGTGAATTGCGGGTTCATTTGTCTCTGTTGGATGCTGACTTTTTTGTTTCAGGATGGTTGATAATGCTTTCTACAATATAAGGGGGTCTGCGCTTGACTTCATCATATATGTGAGTTAGATATGAACCTATAATGGCAAGGCATATCAATTGAACTCCGCCCATGAATAATATCAATATGATCAGGGTTGAAAACCCGGAGGGGCTCATGCTGGGGAAGAAAATTCGCAAGAAAAACTGGAAGAGAGACATTAGTGTAGCGCCAGCAACTGTTGCAATAGCCAGCCAGCTAATTACATCCAGCGGAACATAAGAAAATGAAAAGATGGCTTTTTTAGCCCAATCAATATTTTTCAATAAATTGTTGGTGGTCTGACCAAACATTCTTTCGGGGCGAACATAAGGAACCCCGGTTTGTTTAAAGCCTGCCCAAGCCCGCAACCCGCGGATGAAGCGATTATTTTCTGGAAGATTATTGAGAACATTGATTACACGGCGGTCAATCAATGAAAAATCCCCTGCGTCAAGCGGAATGTTGACGTAAGACATAGATCGGAAAATGCGATAAAAAAGTTTATAGGCAATTCGCATGAATATTGAAGCTTCGCGTTTTACTCGAACGCCATAGACGACATCGAATCCTTCTACCCATTTTTTGTAAAGCTGCTCGATTAGTTCAGGCGGATCTTGAAGATCCCCATCAAGAAATACAATAGCATCTCCGCTCGCAATTTTTGCGCCGCTGGTAAATGCGTTTTGAGAGCCGAAATTTCGCGAATGATTAATGACTACAACCTGTTTATCCTTTTGAGCAATTTCCTCCAATACTTCGCGCGCGTTATCTGGACTACAGTCGTTTACAAAGATGATCTCATAATTCACCTTGATTTTCTTAAAAACTGTTTTCAAACGCGAGTACATGTGAGGAATAGCAGGTCCGTCCCTGTAAATTGCTATAATGGCGCTTATTGTTTTTTTTTGGCTGTTATCCCTCATTATATGTTTTTTCCTTGTAGCACAGAGAGCGCTTTTGCCGCAATGCTTTTTTCGTCAATCCCAAATGTTTGCAGTAGATATTCTGTGTGCCCAATTTGACCATTTGGTATATGGTCAATGCCGCAACGAATTAAGGTGCAGTGTAGGCTTTTTTCCGCGATAAACTCTGCAATCATTGACCCAATGCCGCCATTAATATAGTGAGATTCTGCAGTAATGATTTTTTTGAATTTTGGCAGGATTTGTGAAAGAGAAGCTAAGGGTGGCGGGTTGATGGATGAGATCATTAGTAATGACGCATGTACACCGCTAATTTTCAGTAATTCAATAGCTTTAGCCGCTTCTAATGCAATAGTTCCTAGTGTAACGATCAAGATGTCGTTGCCATTTTCGATAAATTGGGCTTCTCCAATTTCAAAGGCTGCGGATAAATTGGGTACGACTGATTTCTCATCCTTACTTAAACGATAATAAATTGGACCGCGCATATCCCATGTTTTTCGGAAAATAGAATCTGCCTGTTGGTAATCTGCAGGTGCGAATATAGAAATCCCGGGCTGTACCCTTAAAACACCTATGTCATCAATTCCAAAATGTGAAATTCCATCATGTCCATATTCAAGCCCTGCGCCAACTCCAATAATGCGAACTTTTAATTGATGATATATAGGCCCGTTACGGATGAATTCATATGGACGTAGAACCGCGAATGGTGTAATTGAATAAACGTAAGGAATCATTCCTGATTCTGCCATGCCAGTTGCTACGCCGACCATGTTTTGTTCTGCAACACCAACATTGACGAATCTGTTAGGAAAACGCTCTATAAAAGGCTCCATTACCATAAACCCAAGATCGCCTGTTAGTAAAACGATTCTTTCATCATTTGTTGCAAGGTCTATTAGTGCGTTTACAAAAGTTTTCCTCATTGTTGCTCTATTTCACTCAAGGCTTGAACGTACTCTTCTGCAGATAAAGGCATATAATGCCATTTGAGTTTATTTTCCATAAAAGAAACCCCTTTTCCAAATGTTGTGTTTGCAATGATTACATGAGGTTGTGCGCTGGTTGTGTTTAAAGAGTTCAATGTATTTGAGATTTTAGAAATATCGTTGCCATTGATTGAATGTGTGTCCCAGTGAAAGGCTTTCCATTTTTCAGCAATTGGTTGCAGGTTTAAAACATCCTTTGTATAACCCATAGCTTGCTGTCCATTTAAATCAACAATGGCTATAAGATTGCTCAATCGCCTGTGTGCGGCAAACATCACCGCCTCCCATACTGATCCTTCGTTACACTCTGCGTCGCTCATGACGACGAAAACGCGTCTGCCTGAGCTTTGTAATTTTGCCGCTAGCGCCGCACCTGCCCCAAATGATAATCCTTGACCCAATGAGCCACTTGTAAAATCTACGCCAGTGATATTCGCATCCGGATGCACCCCGAGATAGCTCCCGTCTTCAAAGAATGTTTGTAACTCGCTGTCTGGCAGAATTCCTGCCAGATTGAGAACTATATATAGCGCCAGAGATGTATGTCCATTTGACAGGACAAAGCGGTCTCTTTCGTTTGAAGTCAGATTGTCAATATTAATAACATTTGAGTAAATGGCTGTAAGGATATCAACAACAGAAAGAGCGGAGCCGATGTGGCCAATGTTAGCCCGTCTTGAAAATTCAATAATCATCTTCCTTGCCTGTTGAGCGGATATGTCTCTTCGTTGTTCCATGTTAAATCTTGTTCCTGTTTGCGCGACGGAGTGAAAAAAATATTGAACCAAACAACAAAGATGTGATCGCGCCTATCGTTGCAAATGCAGAAATATAGTTAATTGCCTTTTGATATAGCGGAATTTCCCATTCAGGCTGGATATGTTTTGCAAATAACCCCATTTTTTCCTTGTCTTTCAGCTCGAATCTATCAAATGCCTTGTAGTTGTTTCCAGTAGGATATAAGAATCCCATTGGATTGGTCATATTGTAATACCCATCTGTCTTTTGCCATATTGACCCGCTTACTAAACGATGATGGAAATTTTCTAACTTAAAACCGAAGATAGGTTCATAGACATTTAGATTGCTTGTGCGATAAAGCATAGCCCCGGTGTTTTTCCCGTCAACCACCCCTATTGATGTGACTTCAAAAGATTTTCCATTATTTATTTCTGTGTAAATTTTATTTGCCCCGGCAATATCATAGAATTGCCAGTACATATCTTCTTTGAACGAAAAATAAAAACCAAGAGGAAGCAAAGCCAGCAGGTTTACAAATATAAAGGTATTAATCTGTTTTCTTTTGTTCCATTGTTTGCGCCAGCGGTTGTAGATACTTGCGGAAAGGAATGCCAGCGGAAAAATAAAAATTCCTGCAAAACGCATATTTGCCCGCAGCGAACTAAGAATTGGCAAATGACGGATATTTGGATATATAAATCCCTGTGCAGTCACAAATTCAACGCCAACCCATGTGAAAAATAAAAAACACAGAATGCCAATTTTTTGTGAAGTAGTTGTCTTGCGTAAATAGGTTCTGTATTTGACGATATCTATCAATTGGATCAATAAGATGGCAAATACAACGGGTGTCAGAGATGAGTCAAGTTCCCAAAGCCCATAATGACTGTTGCTAAACTGGCGTGTAAGCGTGGGAAAGGTATGTGGGTCTAGTCCGCCGAGGATGTAAATAGGAACCATGCTCATGACCCCAAGAATTTCCAGAACCAATGCTAAAGAACCATTAAGAAAAGTTGTCGGCAGTTCATCTGCTGCTAGGCGCGGAAACTGGCGCATAAACGCCCCTATAGCTGCTAATTTTGAAAGAGAAATGACCAATCCGAGCGCCCCGCCCAAAACAGCCGTTTGAATCGTTTTTTTCCATTCAATCACCATCGGAAATAAAAGGTAAATTAGCGCGGCTGTGATTAAGATGGAAATAGCAAAGATCACCAATATGTAATACGCGGCTGAGTAAATGAATATTCCAATCATTGATCCGAGCATAGGGATGCTAATTATGTTCGGCATTTTTTTGTCAAATAACGGAATTAAATATAACCCAAAAAGAGCCAGTGACAAAAATGGAACTTCCCCTGGCGTGATTCTTGAAATGCAAAAGCCGTTTATGCTAAAAAATAACGCCCCTAAAACACTAGATGTCCAGTGCATATTCAGGGTTTTGTATAAAAAATAATAGCATGCCAAAAAGCCAATGGTAATGTAAATAATTGTATAAGTGATTATTGCAGACCATGGTGGCATGATTAAGATCAACAATGCAGGTAAGGAGAACTGTATGTTGTTTGGGTTTGCGAAGGATGGAATTCCCCCGCCAAACGTTGGTGTAAACCATTGAATGCTGAAGCCGTTTTGACGGAAGTGAATAGCATTATCAAGCAGGCTTGGCAAGGCGTAGGTGAAATCATGTCCAATTAACGGGTAGCGTAAGTTCATTACTCCGATCACAGCAAGATTTATGATGAAAAGGTTAAGAAAGATAAAAAAAAATGGTTTATTAAATATGGTTTTTATTGATTCGCTAATGATAGAAAGGGTTGATTTTGACATGCTAATTTTGATACCTTTATTTTGAGGCATACTTCTTTTGCCATTCAAATAATTTATTCAACGCTTCGATTGGCGATAATGAATTTACGTCCATATCTTTTAATTCGCGCAACAACGGACTTGATTCTGGGAATAGCATTGCTTGCTGCGCGGCATGTGGATCAATTTTCACTGCGCGCCCCGATGTCTTTTCCAATTCTGACATAATCTCGTTGGCGCGTTGCACAACAGGTGCAGGCATACCCGCTAGTTGTGCTACGTGAATCCCATAGGAACGGTCTGCGCCGCCTGCGACGATCTTGTGCAGGAATACAATTGTATTGTCGGCTTCACTGACTGCCACATTGTAATTACGCACGCCGGGCAGTAAATCTGCAAGTTGAGTTAACTCATGATAATGCGTAGCAAATAAAGTTTTGGCGCGCAGTTGTGGATGATTATGAATATATTCGATGATGCCCCAGGCTATTGAAAGTCCATCGTAGGTGGATGTTCCGCGCCCAATTTCATCCAAAATTAATAAACTGCGTGAAGTAGCGTGATGCAAAATATTCGCGGCTTCCACCATCTCCACCATAAATGTGGATTGCCCCGCGTGAATTTCATCTTGCGCGCCGATGCGTGTAAAAATGCGATCCACTAAGCCAACTTTTGCGGAATGGGCAGGTACATAAGATCCCATTTGCGCCATCAAAACGATCAATGCCGTTTGACGCAGATAAGTGGATTTACCCGCCATATTCGGTCCCGTGATGATGCGCACAATTTCGCCTTTTTCAAAATGGACATCGTTGGGGATATAGCGATCGCCTTTCAATAACTGTTCGACTACTGGATGACGCCCATCCACAATTTCCAATTCGCTTCCTTCGTGGACTTGGGGCTTGACATAGCCTCCGAGAGCCGCTACCTCAGCGAGGGAGGAGAGCACATCTAATTCCGCCAGCGCGCGCGCGGTCGAGAGGATGATATTGGCGGCTTTTGCCACTTCTGCACACACCTCACGAAACAAGCGTGTTTCAATTTCTTTGATGCGTTCTTCGGCATTCAAGACCAGCGTTTCGTATTCCTTCATCTCAGGTGTAATGAATCTTTCGGCGTTGACCAAGGTTTGTTTGCGGATGTAGGTCTCGGGGGCTTTATCTGCCGCGCCGCGTGAGATTTCTATGTAATAGCCAAATACTTTGTTGTAGCCAACCTTGAGAGTCTTAATGCCCGTCTTCTCGCGTTCGATTCCTTCGAGGTTGGCGATCCAGTCTCGAGCGTGTTTGGAGGCGTCAATCACTGAATCTAATTCTTGCGAGTAGGCAGTTCGAATTACACCAGTGTTTTGTAATGTAGCAGGTGGATCATCATCAATGGCTTTTTGCAGTAAGGATAATTGATCTTCGCATAAAGACCATTGACCACTGACCACTGAAAACTGACGACTAATCACTTCTTTAACGATAGGTAACTCGGTTAATGTATTGCGCATTGCGACTAGATCGCGTGGTTGTGCCTGCCCACTAATAACACGGTTGATTAGCCGTTCTAAATCTGCGATTGGTTTCAGCGCCTGACGTAATTCAGCGCGTTGCATTCCGTGCTCGTGAAAAAATTGCACACCGATTTGCCTTTGAATAATTTTTTCTACGCTCAATAATGGCTGACTAACCCATTGATGAATGAGTCTTTTTCCCATTGGTGTAATGGTTGTGTCTAGCGTGCCAAGTAGAGAGCCTTTTCTTTCGCCGCGTAAAGTTTCATCGAGCTCAAGGTTGCGGCGTGTGGATGCATCGAGAGTCATAAATTCATTGAGACTGTAGTTTCGCAATGACTTGAGCAGGTTTAGAGAATCTGGCTGGGTTTCTTTTAGATATTGAATGATCGCGCCTGCAGTTTTGATTGCTAGGCTGTTTTGTTTTAATCCAAAACCATCTAGTGTGGAGGATTGAAAATGAGAAAGTAAAGTTTCATTACATTTACCCGCTTCAAATTTCCAGGAGGGCAGGGCGGTTAGATGACCTGTGATGTTATCGGGCAGGGTTTGATTGTCAGGGTAGATAATTTCGGCGGGGTGTAATCTGGTTAATTCGGCGCGCAGGGATTCGAGCGGAAGTTCGGTGACGGCGAATTCTCCAGTGGTGACATCTGTATAAGAAACAGAAGCAGACCCATCGTTAAGAAAGACCGCAGCGAGGTAGTTATTCGCATCCCCAGGCAAGAGTCCTGGCTCTGTTACTGTGCCCGGTGTGACCACACGCACTACTTTGCGCTCTACTAGACCTTTGGCGGGCACTTCGCCGATCTGTTCGCAAATGGCAACATGATAGCCTTTTGAAATGAGGCGCGATAAATAATTTTCAAGAGCATGATAGGGAATGCCTGCCAAAGGTACGCGCGTACCGCCGCCAACGGGGCGGGAGGTGAGCACAATATCTAATTCGCGCGCGGTGATCTCTGCGTCTTCGTCGAAGGTCTCATAAAAATCGCCGAGGCGAAAGAGAACGATGGCATTGGGATGCTCGCGTTTAACCTTTAGATATTGCTGGCGTACAGGGGTTGCATCTTCGTTGGTCATTTTGGGGAACTCTTTTTTTGGGAAATATAAAATCCAGTATACCAAAATCTTTGGTAATATAAGGGAAAGTTAATAAAAACAGGAGAAATTACCGTGGCGACTCGTGCAGATGTAGTTTTTATCAATGCGAAGGTGTTTACAAGTGATCAAGATAACCCATATGCTGAAGCTGTAGCTGTGCGCGGGAATAAGATTGTTTATGTGGGAAATAATGAAGGCGTGCAGGAGTTTCAGGGCAAGAGGACCAAATTGATTGACGCCATGGGGCATACATTAACAGCAGGCTTTATTGATACACATGTGCATTTGTTGTGGGGTTCTATTTGGCTGGGCAACGCAGAATTGCGTGAAGTACAAACCAAAGATGATCTAAAAAAAGTACTGCTTGATTTTGCAAGCGAAAATAAAACTCAACCATGGATCGCAGGGCGTGGTATTCGTTATGGTATTGTATCTACTCGGCAAGAGTTGGATGAAATTATCTCTGACCGTCCGATATACATTGGCGCGTTTGACGGGCATACTGCCTGGGCAAATACCAAAGCGCTTGAACTCGCAGGTATTTTGCAGGACGATCATAGAGAGATGACCAATGGCATTATTGTGCGCGATGAAAAAGGATTGGCGGCAGGGGAGCTTCGTGAAGCCGATGGGATGGATGCTGTTTTTAGCCTTTTGCCGATTCCTGATGCAAACCGAAAGCGTGAATTACTTAAGCTGGGCATTAAAGAATTTAATAAAACAGGCATTACCAGCGTTCACAATATGAACGGTGATATGGAAGAATTGATGGCGTATGCCGCGCTGGAAGACGCAGGTGAAATGAATATGCGAGTGTATGTGCCGTATCATGTCAAGCCTGAAGCAACAGAAGAAAATTTGAAAGAAGCGGGGCAGATGGCAAAAGTTCAGATGGATTATGTACGCGGCGGGGTTGCAAAATTTTTTATGGATGGCGTCTGGGAGTCTTACACCGCCTTCAACGTCGATCCTTACGCCGACGAGCCTGATACCAAAGTGGAGTCTATCTTCTCGCTAGAGCATTTTACGCGCATGGCGACCCTCTGCGACAAAATGGGACTGCAGATCGCTGTTCACGCTTGTGGTGACGCGGCTGTACGTCAAACTTTGGATGGCTATGAGGCTATACAAAAAACCAATGGTACGCGCGATAGTCGTCATCGCGTGGAGCATATTGAAGTGTGTCAGCCTGATGATATGCCGCGCTTCAAACAGTTGGGAGTAATCGCATCTATGCAAACTAGTCATGCTCCGTTTAGTTTGGAAGATGATATGGTTTGGACGAAACGCACAGGCGCGCAACGCTGGCGCCTTTCTTTTGCTTGGCGAGATTTGATTAATGCAGGCGCGCATCTTTGCCTAGGCAGTGACTGGACCGTTGCGCCTTTTGACCCGATGATCAATATCTATGTGGCGCTTAATCGCAAGAAATTATCACCAAGTGATCCCGATCAGCGCTTGACGATGGAGGAATGCATCCTTGGGTATACACGCGATGCGGCGTACGTTGAATTCAAGGAAAATGAAAAAGGTCAGGTGAAGGAAGGTTTTCTGGCAGATTTGGTTTTATTCTCGGAAGATCTGTTTGCAGTAAATGCTGAGAATATCCGCTCTGTGAAAGCTATGGTAACGATGATTGACGGCAGAATTGTGCATGAAAGTTAGTGATTAAGCTTATGCGGAATCATTTTTTTCACCGTCAAGGCACAGAGAAAGCCAAGCTTTTTTTCCAAGATGCCAGGAAGCTCTCTAGATGATGTAAACAAAGATGAATAAAGATATAAAAAACAAAAACGCGGATTTTGTTATCAAAAACGCGCGCGTGTTTACGAGCGATGAAAATAACCTATATGCTAATGCTGTTGCCGTAAAAGGCGATCGCATTGTTTTTGTGGGTGATGATGTCGGTGTGGAAAAATTTATTGGCAAGACAACCAGAATCATTGACGGCGCACAAAGAACTTTAACTGCAGGGTTTATTGATGCGCACATCCATTTACTTTCTGGCGCAACGTGGATGGGGTATGCAGAGCTTAGCCAAGCAAAGACTAAAGATGAATATAAAACAATATTGCGCATTTTCGCTGACACGCTCAAAGCTGATGAATGGATTATCGGTTGGCGCAGCGGCTATGATGTTATTTCTACTCGTCAGGATTTAGACGAAATCATAGCCCACCACCCTGTATATGTGCGCACTGCGGATGCGCATACTGCCTGGGCAAATACAAAAGCGCTCGAATTGGCGGGGATTTTGAAAGAGGGTGGCGGCAGCAATGTTATTCGTGACGAAAATGGATTGGCTACAGGCGAATTGCGCGAAGATGGGATGAAGGCTGTGTTAGATATTATTCCGCCCCCAAGTGCCCAATTTATTCGCAGACAACTTAAACATGCATCACAGGAATTCAATAAAGCAGGCATTACTAGTGTTCATAATATGAACGGCGACATGCGGGATTTAATGACATACGCCGCCGCAGAAGATTCAGGCGAGTTAAATGTGCGGGTGTATGTTCCGTTTGAGGTTAAGCCTGAAGCGAATGAATCAGATTTGGAAGAAGCCCTGACGATGGCTCAAATTCAAGGCGAGTTTGTGCGCGGCGGAGCGGTCAAATTTTTTATGGATGGCGTTTGGGAATCGTATACGGCTTTCAATGTTCTTCCTTATGCAGATGAACCTAGTGTAAAAGTGGAACCGATATTTTCGTTCGAGCATTTTACGCGCATGGCAGCGGCTTGTGATAAATTGGGTTTGCAGATAGCTGTGCATTGCTGTGGTGATGGTGCAGTAAGGCAAACATTAGATGGATATGCAGCAATTCAAAACTTAAATGGAAAACGAGACAGCCGCCATCGCATTGAACATGTGGAAGTGTGCCAGCCTGAAGATATGCCGCGCTTTAAAGAATTGGGCGTGATTGCCTCTATCCAGTTAAGCCATGCTCCGTTGAATTTAAGCAAAGGCGGAGTTGCCACTGCGCGACTCGGCGAACAACGCTGGCGATATTGGCAGGCGTGGCGTGACCTGAAAAATGCAGGCGCGCAACTTTGCATGGGTAGTGATTGGACCGTGGTTTCTTTTGACCCAATGACTCATATTTATGTTGCGCTCAATCGTGATAAATTATCTCCAGAAAGTACAAACCAAAAATTAACTCTGCAAGAATGTGTTATCGGCTATACTCGTGATGCTGCATATGCAGAGTTTATGGAAAATCAAAAAGGACAAGTCAGAGAAGGATATCTAGCTGATTTGGTTTTATTCTCGCATGATCTGTTTGAATTAAAATCACAAGATATTATGCAGGCAAAGCCAATATGGACAATGGTGAATGGAAAAGTTGTTTGGGAAAGATAATTTACGTATTAAGTAATACGTAATAAAAAAACAAAACTATGCTCACCTACATCGCCCGCCGTCTTTTGCAATCTATTCCTATTATGTTCCTGCTGAGCGTGTTTCTTTTTGGGTTGGTTCGCCTTATGCCCGGCGGACCTCTCGCGCAGGCTGAGCGAAACCCGAATGTTTCGCCAGAACAACTTTCGCTGATGCGTGTTCGATTAGGGTTGGATCAACCTTTGCCAATTCAATATATAAAATGGATGAAAGCCTTTGTGCTCGAAGGCGATTGGGGTTATTCCATCAAATTTCGCAAACCGGTCTCTGAAATGATCTGGGATAGACTGCCCGCCACACTCTTGCTTTTTGGCGTAAGCTTTTTGGTTACATTATTAATTGCAATACCAGTTGGGGTGTATTCTGCCATTAAACCATATTCGTTGTTTGATAACATCATCACTACTTTAAGTTTTGCAGGTCAGAGTGTGCCTGTCTATTGGTTTGGGTTAATCTTAATTCTTGTCTTTTATCTTAAATTACAAAACCCCTTTGGCGATGGTCCTATGTTCCCTGCGGGTAGTATGTATACAATTGGCAAAGAAGATGATGTGATGGATTTACTCTGGCACATGGTTTTGCCAGTGATTGCCACCAGCGTGGGCTGGGTTGCTTGGTATTCTCGTTTTCTACGTTCATCTATGCGCGATATATTGAATGAAGATTTTATTCGCACAGCGCGCGCAAAAGGATTATCTGCACGCATGGTTTATTTTAAACATGCGCTTCGTAATGCGTTGTTGCCGCTCGTTACCATGATGGCGCTAGATCTGCCGACTGTTTTTGGCGGCGCAGTTTTTATTGAGACAATTTTTTCGTGGCCCGGCATGGGTCGCCTTTTTTGGGATGCGGCACGCGGGCGTGATTATCCCGTTCTGCTCGCCTCGGTCATGATCCAAGCCGCGCTCATTCTGCTCTTCAACCTGCTTGCTGATGTTATTTATGGCTGGCTCGATCCTCGAATTCGTTATGAATGAACCATTGAATGCAAACGAAACGATGAATATTCAATCTCCAGTGACTTTATCTTCATTGGTTTGGAAACGTTTTAAAAGACATCGGTTGGCGCTGGCTTCTGTTGTTGTTTTGGCAATGATGGCTATTCTTGTTTTTTCTGCTTCGTTGACTCCCTACACATCCACAGAACAAAATCCCACCAACAAATATGCGACTCCATCCGTTGAACATTGGTTTGGCACAGATGAATTGGGGCGAGATGTTTTTACGCGAATTTTATACGGCGGTCAAATCTCGCTGGCAGTTGGTTTTTTTTCAACGGTCATTTCTCTCACCTTGGGCATTGTGGTTGGTGCGCTTTCTGGCTATTATGGCGGCTGGATAGATAATGTGCTCATGCGCATCACCGATACTTTTTTGATCATGCCGGTTGTGTTTGTGTTGATTTTATTCAGTGCACTCTTACGTGAATTGCCCGCGCTGGCAGATTTTCGGAGCAGTGTTTGGTTGGTGATTATCGCCATTAGCGCCTTTGCATGGATGTGGCCCTCTCGTATCGCACGTGGACTTTTTCTTGTTCTGCGCGAAAGGGAATTTGTCAGCGCCTCTAGGGCGCTTGGCGCTAGCGATGCACGTTTAATCTTCTTGCGAATTTTGCCCAATTGTATTGGTCCATTACTCGTCAGCGCCACTTTGCAAATGGCATATGCAATTATCACCGAATCAGGATTGAGTTACTTAGGTTTTGGAATTCAACCGCCAACACCCAGCTGGGGGAATATTCTTGAAAGTGCGCAAGTGCATGTCTATCGTGCGCCGTGGTTAGCCATTTTCCCCGGCTTGATGATTTTTATTACGGTAATTTGCATCAATTTTATTGGTGATGGTTTACGCGATGCGTTTGATCCATATGTTGTGCATGAGAAGTAAAGCGAGATATTATCTCGCTTGGAACAGCGCCAGGGTAATTTTAAGATAGTGACTAAATCAAACAGCTTGCTGTTTGATTTCAAAAAAAGAACAAGGAGAAAAAATGAAAATTAAATTGTTTGGCTTGCTTGTTGCGTTGAGTCTTGTGCTTAGCGCCTGCGGCGGGGCGGTGACCGAAAACGTATCAGCCACAGAATCTGCTGGGGCAACTGAATCAGCTTCTGGGGCGGGAGGAGGCGGGACGGTTGTCTTTATCATCTCGGAAGAACCTCCAGGTTTGAATCGTTATCTGGCAGATGCGGCGATCAGTTATCAGGTGGCTGATGCGAGCGTGATCGGTCTGGCTAATGCCAATGATAAAGGTGAATATGAAGCAAGGCTTGCTGAAAGCCTGCCAGAGATTTCGGATGATCACAAAACAGTGACATGGAAATTGCGTTCTGGTTTGAAGTGGTCTGATGGCGAGCCGTTGACTTCGGATGATATGCGTTTTACGTGGGAAGTGATCTCAAACCCAAATAGCGGCGCTTTCAATGCTACTGAAGGTTTTGCTTTAATTGAAAGCATGGATACGCCTGATGATGTAACCGCAGTGTTGCATTACAGTGAACCTTATGTGGGCTATGTTAGCCAGTTCTCAGCAGCGTTGTTGCCGCGTCATGCGACGGGCAAGCCGGAAGAAATGACTACTTGGGCTTGGAATACCAACCCTGTTGCGGCGGGTCCATTTATTGTGAGTGATTGGCGCAGCGGCGAGAGTATCACGATGCAGCGCAACCCTTTTTATTACGAAGAGGGTAAACCTTATCTTGATACTTTAATCTTTCGTATTGCGCCAGAGCCCGCCGCTCAAACTGCGTTAATGATTTCTGGTGAAGGTCAGGTACATTTGTGGCCCAGCGAAGAAAAAGTGGATTATGACGCTTTGATGAATGGCAAGGCAGAGCAAGTGTTGGTGCCGGGTATTTGGAATATGTCGTTGGATTTTAATCTTAGCAAGCCCGGTGATGATGACCCGAGCGCTTCTGCGTCTCATCCTATTCTTGGTGATATTCGTGTGCGTCAGGCAATTTCTCATGCGATTAATTATGACACGCTGATCAATGATGTCTTCAATGGGCAAATCACATCATCCACAAGCCCTTTTGCTTATGGCTGGTATAAGTGTGAAATTCCGCGTATGTATAACTTTGATGTTGAAAAAGCCAAGCAGTTATTGACAGATGCGGGTTGGGTCGAAGGTCCTGATGGAATTCGTGTGGCTGAAGATGGCACACGCCTTTCATTAGAGATGCAAGGGTACACTGGCTATGAACCGCTTGAGCGTGTTGAGCAGTTTGTTGCTGAAAATCTTAAAGCTGTGGGTGTGGAAGCGAACATCATTAACTATGATTACTCGATCATTTTTGGGTCATACGCTGATGGTTCTCCGCGCAAGACCAGTGATTTTGACATGTTGATATTTGACCGCGGTTATAACCTTGAGCCGCAGGGCGAGGTTGAAAATTCATACCTCTCGACAAATATCCCCACGGCAGATAACCCAGATGGCGGCAATTATTTACGTTGGGTAAACCCTGAAGCTGACGCGGCTATTGCAAAAGCCGGCGGTACCTTTGACCAAGCCGTGCGCCAACAAGCATATTGTGAATTGGGTAAATTGATCCAAGAAGATGCGGTGCAGAATTACATGTTCCTTTGGCAGGATGGATATGGTTTTAGCACCGACCTGACGGGCTATGTTGTCAGCACTTGGGGCAGTATGACTTGGGATGTACAAAACTGGAAATATAAATAGATTCGCCGCCCCTGCGCTTATCAAGAACAAATTGTGTAAGGTGAATAAATAGAAATAAAACGCGTGAAAATAAACACATCCCCGTAAATTTACGGGGATGTGTTTATTTAAACCTATTCTTTTAATTTCCGTGCTTGCTTTACTAGGTCAATAAACTCACGCATCTCTTGGTCATTATAAATATATTCCCCGATTCGTTCTGCTTCACGATATACAGAATCTAAAGAGCTTTCATCTGCCCAGTAGCTGTTTTTTAATATCTCAGCATATTCTGCGATGACCACTGCGCGTTGGAAATAAGGGTCAGCTTCGCGGAAATCACTTGCCAGCTGGTTTGCGTGAAAATCCTGCGAAATTTCAATAACCTGGTTTGTATCAGGATCTTGCCAGCGCATAAATACGGTCGCAATTTTTCCGTAGGCATCTGGATGCAGTTTGATTTCATACAACGCCGTGACGGAATGTCCTGCGCCAATTTCGCCTGCATCTACAGAATTATCACGAAATTCATCGTCTGCAATGGCGCGGTTTTCGTAGCCTACTAAACGATAACGAGCTACAACATTCGGGTTAAACTCCACTTGCACCTTGGCATCTTTGGCGATGGTTTGTAAAGTGCCTGTAATTTCATCTACGAATAATTTTCTAGCTTCATCCGTATTATCTACATAAGCATAGAATCCATCACCTTGATTCGCAAGCTGTTCCATCAAAGTGTCGTTGTAATTATCCATGCCAAAGCCAATAGTGGTTAATGTAATTCCTTCAGCAACATAGTGATCAATTTCTTCAAGGATTGCTTTAGGTCCTGTTGCGCCAACATTTGCAACTCCATCAGAGCACAAAATGACGCGGTTGATTCCATCGTGCATAAAACCTTTCATTGCAGTTTTATATCCGAGCTTTATACCCGCTTCTGCGTTGGTCGCGCCTTCGGGTTGTAAGTTGTAAATTGCGGAGAGAATTTTTCCTTTTTGTGAACCGCGCGTCGGTTCAAGAACGAGGCGGGCTTCTGATCCGTAAACGACAATGCTGACCGTGTCATTTTGATGTAATTGCTCAACTAGTATTTCAAGCGAGCGTTTAACCAAGCCTAAGCGGTTGTCCATATCCATTGAACCTGAAATATCAATGACGAAAGTGAGTGCCGAATCTTTGCGGTCTTGATCGTCAACTTGATAGCCTTGTATACCAATGCGGAGCATGTCATATTGTTCTGTTTGACTAAATGGGGAAGATGCGCCATCAATATAAATCCCAAATGCCTGATGTGCTAATGGGGCGGGATAGTTCTGGTCAAAGTAATTGATATATTCTTCGACCCTGACAGAATCAGACGGGGGCAGATTACCATCCTTTAAGTAATTCCGCATAACCGTATATGAACCTGTGTCCACATCCAATCCAAATGTGGACAAATGATCATCTTCAGTATCAATTGATGGATTGACTCCATAATCCTGAAAGAACATATCGTACGGTTCATTTTTTGAAGTTTGGGAGGATGCCTCTGTTGAGAATTCATCCCCGCTGATGACCGCGGCTTCTGTTGCCGGGGATTCTGTTGAGGGTGCTTCGTAATAATTTCCCCCGGATGCTTCTGTGGCGGCGGGCATATCTTCAGGGGCTGGTATCATGCTCCCGCATGCGCTGACAAAAAACAATATAACTAGAACACTAAAGCAAAGAACTTTGCGTAAGGTGTACATATTCTTCTCCATGAATTTTATATACTCGTTTAAATACACGTCAAAAGATCAGCAGTCGGCGTTCCGCTGAGCTTCGTAAACAATGTCAAGTCAAGGGCATTTCCTTTCTCAAAGCAGCCATCATTGCTTGCCGTGCTGTTTGTTGAATTGATTTATATAGGACGTGCCATTTCATTGGAAAGTTCCCCAAATGAAAATGACTTACGCTTTTTTTACATTAAATTCATTTAATTATAATGATTATCCCCCAATAATTTTTGCAGTGGCGGCAGTGCGTGTGTGTACATTTAGTTTTTCAAAGACCGCTTTTAAATGTCGTTTTACCGTGTTTGTGGTAATAAATAATTTTTCTGCAATTTCCTTGTTTG
>VFJR01000097.1 GCA_009885945.1 Anaerolineaceae bacterium | reverse complement strand
GGTGTGGCAGTCTGTACAGCCCATTACATATTTCACAAGATATTCACCACGCGCAGCTTTGTCTGATCCATCGGGTGCAACAATGCCGTCTCGGTAAGGAATAACGGGAAATCCTTCAGTAGATATGGTGCGCTCTGGAATGGCATTTTTTACAGCAGGGCTAGAGCGTAAAAATGCGATTACAGCATCCAGATCAGCATCTGCCATACCGTTAAAGTTGTAGTAAGGCATCACTGGGAAAAGTAATTTGCCTTCAGCGTTAATGCCTGTTCTAACAGCAATTTTGATCTGTTCATCTGTCCAGTTGCCAATGCCTGTTTCTTTATCAGGTGTTAAATTACGAGTGAAGAGTAATCCTGCGGGTAGGGGAAAAGCGCGCCCGCCCGCCATGAATTTTTCTTCGTCAGCTGTAGCCATATTATCGAATGCAATTGTTTTGATTTGATCAAGTGAAAGCGCTGGCATATCCATGAACTCAGGGCGCGAGGGGGTGTGGCAATCGGTACAGCCTGCCAATCGAGCAATATATTTTCCGTGTTCCAGTAAATTATCTTGGTTGTTATTGTCTGCGCTGGCGCTTTGAAATCCTGCAACAATAAACAATAGGGCAATTAAAGAAGATGTGAGGGCTATCAATGTTTTTTTCATGGGGCTCCTAATTCTTTCTGTGGAATTGGATTAATAGACATAATTATACAACCTGAAACCAAAATCGAAACATTCAATTTTTATGACAAAGTTGTAAGGAAAAAATTCAGCTTGGCTAAACGCTGGTTGGGTCAGAACAGCTTTGAGGTGGGTTTGAAGCGGCAGGTTAATCAAAAACGGGCGATGATATTTCATCGCCCGTTTCAATATTACTTTATCTGCGAGGACCGCGATCCCCGCCGCCGCGCCGATCATCGCCTCGCCCGCCTCTATCACCGCCGCCGCGTGGCCCGCCTCGACCGCCGCCGCCAGAACGCCCGCCTTTATCTTTCTCGCGGGCTTCCTCAGCAGACCAGCCTTCGAGTACAGCTTGACGCGACAAACGGATTTTTCCTTGGGGGTCAATATCTGTGACCATTACGGTAAGTTCATCGCCAAGTTTGCAAATGTCTTCAACGGAGTTGACTCGTTCGCTGTTAAGTTGTGAAATATGCACCAAGCCATCCATGCCAGGCAAGAGGTTTACAAATGCGCCAAAGGCTTCGATACGCACGACTTTGCCTGTATAAATATTGCCGATCACTACAGATTCAGAAAGTCCTTGCACGCGTTCTTGCGCAATCTTGGCGCCGACGCTGTCTGTTGATGCAATGTAAACAGTGCCATCTTCTTGAATATCAATTTTGGTGCCAGTCTCTTCTTGTAATGCGCGGATATTTTTTCCGCCAGGTCCAATGAGTGCGCCAATTTTGTCTATTGGAATTTTCACGGTAATAATGCGTGGAGCGTGTGGTTTTAATTCGGCGCGAGATTGCGGCAGTACTGCCAGCATCTTTTCCATAATGGAAATACGCGCGGTGTGAGCCTGTTCAAGTGCTTCCTTCATCATTTGTGTGCTCAAGCCGCTAATTTTAATATCCATTTGCAAAGCAGTGATGCCCGTTGCAGTTCCAGCTACTTTGAAATCCATGTCGCCGAGATGATCTTCGGTGCCCTGAATATCGGTCAGAATTTTATAGCGCCCTGTTTCATCTGTAATCAAGCCCATTGCCACACCAGAAACTGGCGCTTTGATCGGTACGCCTGCATCCATTAATGCGAGAGTAGAACCGCAGACTGAAGCCATGGAAGTTGATCCATTAGAAGATAAAGCTTCGGATACAACGCGGATAGTATATGGGAATGATTCTTCTGCGGGGAGTACTGGCTCGAGCGCGCGTTCAGCCAACGCTCCATGCCCGACCTCGCGCCTGCTTTGGCCGCGAAGAGGTTTTGCCTCGCCTGTACTAAAGGGCGGGAAGTTATAGTGGTGCATATAACGTTTTGATTTGATGGGGGATAGGTTATCCAGTTCCTGTGCTTCGCCCAAAGTAGCGAGAGTGGCAAAGGAAAGGATTTGTGTTTCACCGCGGGTGAATAAGCCTGTGCCATGCGCGCGAGGCATGAGTCCAACTTCGCACCAAATAGGGCGAATTTCGGTCGGCATTCTTCCATCGGGACGTTTGCCAGCGCTCAAGATGCGTTCGCGTACGATCTTATGCTCTGCCTCACTAAAAGCAGATTGCACGTCTTTTTTAACAGGGGCTGTTGTGTCGCCTTCAATGCATAATTCAGCAATAACGCCTTTTAAGAGTTCGTCCATGCCGCCGTAGAATTCATTTTTGCTTAGAGGTTTGTCGAGCAAAGTATTCATCTTCGCGCTAACGAGGTCAAATACTTTCTTTTGTAAATCTTCATTGGCAGTAGCAATAGTGGGTTCGCGTTTTGCTTTGCCGACTTCTGCCGCCATCTTGAGTTGTAACTCAATAAGGGGTTGCATGGATTTGTGACCTAATTCCAAAGCCTGCACCATGACATCTTCTGGGATTTCGTGAGCGCCGCATTCGACCATCAGAATAGCATCTTTGGTACCTGCGATTCTCAAGTCCAAGTCCGATGCGTCCATTTCTGCAAAGGTGGGGTTGATGATGAATTCACCATTGACACGACCTACGCGTACTGCGCCAACGGGTCCATTCCACGGGATATCTGAGATCATGATCGCGGCAGAGGCGGCGTTGATGGCGAGAATGTCTAACGGGTTGATGCTATCGGATGAAAATGAGTACATAATAACTTGCACTTCGTTTCTCATGCCGTGTTGAAACAGCGGGCGCAGGGGTCGGTCGGTTAACCTGGCAGTGAGGATCGCGTCTGTTGAGGCGCGTCCTTCTCGGCGGAAGAATGAGCCGGGGATTTTTCCTCCGGCGTAGAGTCTTTCTTCGTAATCTACACTAAGAGGGAAGAAATCAATGCCATCACGCACACCGCCCATGGTTGCGGCGGCGAATACGACGGCGTCATCAATGCCAATGGTTACCGCACCGCCAGCTTGACTGGCGAGTTTGCCAGTTTCGATGGTAATGGTGCGCGAACCAACAACGGCTGAATAGCGTTTTGCTTCTGGTTTCATAATTTTGTCTCCTGTTGGGGCGGACATCCCGCCCTTATTAATATTCCCGCCAGTGGTCAGGGACTGAAGAGTGGGAACAACCTTGTTGTTCGCGCTGTTCAATTCCTGACTGCGGGTGATGACTTTAACCTTCTTGGTTAAAGTTTTAAAAAGACCCTAAAAGTCTCACGACCTTTAGGGTCTACCAAACTTACTTGCGGCGTAGTTGTAAACGCTCGGTCACTTCGAGATAGCTCGGGTATCTGGTGTCACGTAGATATGTGAGCAATCGGCGGCGTTGACCTACCATTTTGAGCAGACCGCGTCGGCAGGATTGATCCTGCTTGTTATTGCGTAAATGCTCGGTCAATTGCGTAATGCGGGTCGTTAGGATGGAGATTTGCACTTCTGGCGAACCAGTATCCTTGTCGTGGCGATGAAAATTATTGATCGCCTCGGTTTTAACTTCTTTTAATAAAGGCATGACGTTTGCTTCCTTTCTTTTGAGATATATTGGCGGCAAGAATGCCGCACTTCGCAGGTCTCCGTACCCACAGCGGTGAAACCGTAGAGCAGGACCAGTCACGGGCGGAGATTATACCAGAGAGTCATACCCACAGAGCTTAATTATTTTCTTGGGAGTACCTAAACTGAAAATGCTAAAGCTCAAAGTCGTTGCGAGTGTTGTGTGTATTTTGGCTACAATAACTTTACGGGGCTATGCTTACTTACAAGCACAATTTTGCGCACTCCATCCAGAAGGACATGTGCCGGGGTCAACGCAGGAATTGCCTCCGCCGCTTTCACGAGTAGGTTCAATAGCAATTGGAATACAACGATTTGTGACTTCTGCAAAGTATGTGCCAGGTGGGCAATCAAGAGCAGAAGCGGGCGTTGCGGTTGCTATGGCTGTGGGTGTAGGTGCCCCATACAAAGTCGGGAATATATTGAACGGTCCCTCTTCGCTAATGAGTATCCCGTCAGAGCCAAAGAGTAGGAGCTCGACGATGATTTCCTCGTTGATGATCTTGTAGGAATCCTCAGGGTTAGGGTCTTTTTGCTCAGTAAACATTGCTTGGGAGGTAACTATTGTTCTGAGAAGTGGGTTGGGAGATGCCGAGTTATAAATAGTAATATCAAATTCATCAACGGGAACGGCATGAATTATTTTGTTATAAGTCATCAATACAAACATTAATTCTATTAGGGTAAACCTAGCTGGAGAATTCCAGTAGGCATGGTCGTTGATCTTTGTTAAAATTTATGGGAGCCTAAAACCTACTGATAGGGCAGCGAACTCAGGGTATTTGGGTTCGCTTGAAGCGATCGTTTGCATATTAAGCCGTACAATAATAAAGCCGACCCTGTCTTCCGGGTCATTAAAGCTTCCAGACAATGTTAAAGTCTCTCGCGGAACATTTGGAAATTCATCCGTCGCGTATACGTAACTGCCGGAAAAGGAAAGATCCAGATCTGTACCAGGATTATTGGGGTTGGTTGGAGAAATGTTTTGTGTATGGACCGGTGCGGAAGGGAGTATTTCGTCACAATCCAGATCTTCCCCGGTGTTGCCGAAACGGAGCCCTGTAACTAAACTTGCTAAAGGACTTAGTAATTGAGGATCTGTCTCGGGAAATAATTCATAGAGATCGAGCACGCATATACGTACCGGCATAGATGTCGCTATGTGGGAATTATCGCTTTGATAAAAAGCGGCATTTTCTGTAAGAATATACTCGCCCGGTTCTGACGGCTGCCAACGATAGGAGTCACGATTGGTTATGGAAGTTGGAAGAATGACAGGAGCGGCTGCTTCAAATGCAGGAATGGTTACTCCGTTTGCCTTTAGTATGAGATCGTCCGAAATAATAGACGATGGTTCAATAAGGTCTATGATTCCGTAACCAGAAAAATTGATCTTATTACCCAGCCAAAAAAGCGAATTATTCGGAACGCCAACCTCCGCCAGAATGGTGGGCTGCGTAACTGGTGCAGCGATTGCAGGCATATTGCACGATACGATCAATAGACATAAAATTAAAGTTCCTGTTTTATAGAAAAACCTTGACGATTTCATGAATTTCTCCTTTAGATGGACCGTTAATGGAAAAAATTTGATATTGGGTATCCAGAAAATTGCATCAATGTTTACCAACTTTATATTTATTGTACTTTATTTATTTCTCGTTTCTCTACCGTAGAAATAAGAGTAAAATTTAAAAAAAATGTGTCGTTACGAGGGCGCTCTTGGTTTTTTCCCCAACACCCAATATGCGATGTACAGTAGTGAATTACCATTATATTTTTACCCGTGCATCAAAACAAGAGAGTGTCTAATTATAATGAGCTAATGAAGTCCATCTCATCAGAAATATAGTTTAGGAAAGGCAGCTTGTGCAGTTGCTCGAAACAAAACACGAATTTATTTAATTCTTATATCTCATCATCTGCCATGATAAACTAACGAACTTTCCTGCGAAAGTAGGCTTGTATAAATGACAGCATATACCAAAATAAGTTTATTGGTTCGAAGTGTCTTTGCGGCGGCTGATCTGTAATTAATGCGTTTTTAGTTCTTGCCGCAGGCATACTATGCCTTGCGATACCAATGAATAGTTGATAAAAATCAGTAAAAACTTGTTAAATTTTAGGCATATAAAGCATGCCAGATTGAGGAGATTCAAATGACCCCTGTAATCACCATTTCCAAATTATCCAAGCACTACCAAGTCCCCGAACGTGAAAGCGGACTCAAAGCATCCATCGTCAGCTTATTTAATCGCAAATATCGTACAGTCAAAGCAGTGGATGATGTTTCATTTAATATTGAACATGGGGAGATTGTTGGTTTTCTCGGTCCTAACGGCGCGGGCAAAACCACCACTCTCAAAATGTTAAGCGGGCTTTTGCATCCTACATCGGGAGATGCGCGTGTGATGGGCTTTGAGCCTCATCGCCGATCTCATGATTATCTTCGTCAGGTAACACTTGTGATGGGCAACCGCAACCAACT
>VFJR01000035.1 GCA_009885945.1 Anaerolineaceae bacterium | reverse complement strand
CGGCAGGATAAGTTTCTTTATTAGCCAAGGTATCTACAAAAGGGAGAAAAAAGCCATGCGCACCTTCATAGATAGTTAACTCTACTGTTTGCCCTTCCACTTCAAAAGAGAAACGCCCAAAACGCTCATACACCTGTGTGTCCCCCGTGGTGGTTTGCATTTCAATTCTTTCCTTTACAGGAAATTCATCCACTTTTACTTCTAGGCGCAATGCCTCATTTTCAGGAAAATACTTTAATCCTTTAAAGGATCGTTTTTGTTCTGCCGTTAGAGGGCTTTGAAAGCTCTCGCCAAAAAACTCATCTTTTTCCTTGCGCAATGCTGATAATTCGCTCATTGTTCCTCTGTTTTTACAAAATACGATTGTTGTCCATGAAAAATCGTTATAGTTAATAATAACTTAATTTGTGTAATATGTACAAAAAAAACCTTATATAAACCACCCTTGCTAATTCGTTAGGAGTATGCTATTTTATTGATATGGATAAACAAAAAACAGTAATGATTATTGAAGATGAACCTGATGCTGCGGAGATGTTCGCTGAAATGATGCGCGTTAGCGGCTTTCGTGTGCTTAAAATGTTTTCCAGCACACCTGCCATTCCCATGATCATACAAGAAAAACCAGATGTGATCATTTTGGACGTAATGATGCCCGATGTTTCCGGCTTGGAAGTGCTGCGCTTTATCCGCCGCGAACCCAATCTCTCGAAAATCCCCGTTATTCTGGTCTCGGCAAAAAGTATGCCGTCTGATATAAAAACAGGATTGGATGCCGGTGCGGCGCTCTATCTTACCAAGCCTGTTGGTTTTCTCGACCTGAAGCAAGCAGTGGACAAGGTATTGACGACTCAATAGATATTTCAAACTTATGAGCCTTGTACGTGCATTTATCGCGATTGAAATTCCAAAAAATTTACAGGAAAATATCCAGGTACAAACTGCGGGGCTGCGAGAGAAAATTGATTCGACACTGGTCAAATGGGTGGTGCCAAAAAATATTCATCTCACATTAAAATTTCTAGGGGATGTGCCGCAAACAAACCTTTCTTTTATCAAACAAATGCTGATGCAAACTGCAAGCCTGTGTCAGCCGTTTGATATTCAGCTTACCCAGCTCGGTTCTTTCCCAAACTCGAGGCGGCCTCGCGTTTTCTGGGTCGGGGTCCAAGCTCCGGCGGCGTTAGAAGCGCTTCATCGTGAAGTTGAATCTGCTAGTGCGCGTATGGGGTATACTCCTGAGCCAAGTCGCTTTTCTCCGCACCTTACATTGGGAAGGGTTCGCCCAAACCTTTCTCCGGCTGGGGTGCAAAATGTCAGCGATGCGTTGGAAAATACATATCTGCAAAAACTGGGAAATGCTACAATTAGCGAAATCCATCTGTACCAAAGTGATTTGCAACCATCGGGCTCGGTGTATACAAAATTATTCTCCGCGCCTTTTCACAAACCAAAATGAGGTGAACCCTGAACGCTCTAGAACTTGCTCGTACTATTGTAAATGCCTTGGAAGATAAAAAAGGCGAAGAGATTGTATTACTCGATATAAAAGATATAGCAACCTTTACTGATTATTTCGTCATTTGCAATGGCACCAGCGACCGTATGTTAAACGCGCTTGCCGACGGCATTTTAGAGTCGATCCGCAAAGAAGACCGTAAAAAAGGACGTAAAGTAGGTTTGGCGCGCGAAGGCTGGGTGATTGTGGATTATGGCGATGTGGTGGTGCACCTCTTCTCGCCAGATCAACGCGACCATTATGACCTTGAAGAATTATGGAGCGAGGGGAAAGTGTTGTTAAAGGTCAAGTAAAAAGAAATAAATAAAGCTAAAAAATTTATTTCTACCTTAAATAGAAAAAATTCCGCAGATGTTAACATCTGCGGAATTTTTTCTATTATTCTCTACTTTTCACTTTCTATTCTTTTACTTCTCAAACACCCACGCATCTACAGCGCGCTTCCACTCAACAAGTTCATCTTTCTTGAACCATAAGGCAACTTCTTTTTCGGCTGTTTCGGGTTTGTCTGAAGCGTGGATCAGGTTGCGTCCTACTTCAAGTGCAAAATCGTGACGAATTGTGCCGGGCGCGGCTTCTACAGGTTTAGTAGAGCCAACTGTTTGGCGCACAGCCTCAATTCCTTTGGGTCCTTCCCAAACCATTGCCATCACCGGACCAGAAACAATATATGTAATTAAGCCGTCATAAAACACTTTACCTTTATGCTCAGCATAATGGGTCTCAGCCAATTCTTTGCTTACTTGCATAAACTTCGCGGCTACCAAGCGCAAGCCGCGGCGTTCAAAACGCGCAATCACTTCACCGATCAATCCGCGCTGCACACCATCAGGTTTTACTAATACTAACGTTCTTTCCACAGAACTTCCTCCAAAAAATAATATTGTAGGGGCGGGGTTACGCCGCCCCTACGGATTACCGTAATAATTCTTCCGCTTTTGTATAGGCGTCCAGCGCTTCTTGTAAACGATTGGCGCGCATATATGCATCGCCTAGTGTTTGCCAAATGCTTACTTCAACGGGGTAGCGATATAAAGCATCGCGCAAATCATGAATCGCCTCATCAAGATTCTTGCCCTTCTTGATCAATTTTTGATAATGATTAACTGCCTCGGGAATATCACCACGACTTAACTCGCTCTGTGCCTGACCTAAAACTGCTCCAACTTGCGGCGAGCTTTTTTCTGGCTTGGGCGCGGCTTGTTTTGTGGCGGCTTGCTTGGGGGCTCGTGCAGGCGCAATTGATTTTGCACGTGGTGAAGGAGTGGATTCTTCTTCAAGCGCTGTTTCAGTTTCAACAGGTTCGTCAATAGGTACAGGCGTTGGCATCGGCTTGGGTGCTGAAGCAGGCACAGGCTTAGGTGTTGAAGCGGCTGGCGTTGTCACAGGCTTAGATTCCAAAGGTTTCCAGTCTGTAGGATTGGTAGGTTCAGGATCTGGGGATGAACCTTTTAGCCATTCTGGTAAATCATCATCGGCATTTGCTTGTGCAGTTTTTTTATTATTTGCCGAAGCGTCTTTCATCCAATCTGGAATGTCATTAGATTTGGAAGAGGGGGCAGGAGTTGGCTCATTGTCAAATGGATCATCTACATATACAGGCTCGGGACGAGTTGTTGCAATAGGAGCCCACTCATCCAGTTTGTCTAAGGATGGTTTTTTTGTTGGCACAGCGCTTACTATGTCATCATCTAAGCCTGCCAGCCAATCGGTGACGCTTTTATCTGTAATGGGATCATCTGTATCGCCGCTTTCAAATTCAGCCATAAATTGTTCGCCAATATTTTTGGCTTGAGCAGACCATTCAACGGGTTGTTTAGATTCTGGCTTTTCTTCTTCCAAACTCTTTAACCATGAAGGGGCTGGTGGCGTTTCAGGTTTGTCAAATTCAGCCATGAATTGCTCGCCGATATTTTGCGCTTCAGGCGACCATTCTTTGGCAGGTTGTTTTGGCTCTGGTTTTTTATCATCACCTAAACTGCGTAACCATGCACCGGTTGTATCCATTGCAGGTGCGGCGGGAGTTTCGGGTTTGTCAAATTCAGCCATGAATTGCTCACCGATATTTTGCGCTTCAGGCGACCATTCTTTGGCAGGTTGTTTTGTTTCTGGCTTTTTATCATCGTCCAAACTAAGCAGCCATGCACCAGTTGTGTCCATTGCAGGTGCGGCGGGAGTCTTGGATTGTTCCACCCAAGTTGGTGCAACATCACTGCGCCTGTTGGGGTCTGTGACTAATTCTTCTGGTTTTGCGCCATGTTTGGATGCAAGTGATTCGAGCCATGCAACCGCGTCATCTTGTTCGTCAGCAGATGGGATTGTTGAAGCTGACTGTTGAGGTTGAGCTGCGGCGGGAGTCTTGGATTGTTCTACCCAAGTTGGTGCAACATCACTGCGCCTGTTGGGGTCTGTGACTAATTCTTCTGGTTTTGCGCCATGTTTAGATGCGAGTGATTCAAGCCATGCAACTGCGTCATCTTGTTCATCGGCAGACGGAATTGTTGAAGCTGACTGTTGAGGTTGAGGCGCGGCAGGAGTCTTGGATTGTTCCACCCAAGTTGGTGCAATATCACTGCGCCTGTTGGGGTCTGTCACTAACTCTTCTGGTTTTGCGCCGTGTTTGGAAGCAAGTGATTCAAGCCAGGCAACCGCATCATCTTGTTCATCAGCAGATGGAATTGTTGAAGCTGACTGTTGAGGTGCGGCAGGAGTCTTGGATTGTTCTACCCAAGTTGGTGCAACGTCACTGCGCCTGTTGGGGTCTGTCACTAACTCTTCTGGTTTTGCGCCGTGTTTGGATGCGAGTGATTCCAGCCATGCAACTGCGTCATCTTGTTCATCAGCAGAGGGAATTGTTGAGGAGGCTGTTGGTTGAGAACTTGCTGAAGAAGAGTTACCTAACCAATCTGGCATATCTCCTAATGCTGCTGTTGCCTGAGCTGATGCGGCAACGTTATCGATGCCGGAGAGCCAATCAGGAGTGTCGCTGGTTGATGCGGGTTGAGCAGGTGCCGAAGGTTCACTGCCGCCCAAATTAGAAAGCCAGTCTGGAGAATCGCTTACTGATGCAGATTGTGCTGGCGCGTCATTTCCGCCAAGGCTGGATAACCAATCGGGTGTGTTGTCTATTTGCTGGGGAGCTGTTGACGGAGAAGAAGATGACGATAACCAGTCAGGTGTATTGTTTTGAGGATTATTATTAAACGAAACAGGCTCATCAAAAAGATTTGGTATGCTGTTGCCTGTCGCGTTTGCAGCGGCGGCTTCTAAGCCTACAAGCCAAGCGGAACCGTCATCGGTTGAATCTGCAACTGCTGGGGTAGATTCTTGAGTGGACGGCGCCATGGCTTTCATCCAGTCGGGTACTTCAGCTGGAGCCAGAGCACCTGCAGATGTTGATTCGATTTCGCCTAATGAATAAGCTTGTTCTGGTGCGCCGCTGGAATCGCCCCAGCCTGCCGCGCGCAAAAATTCTGGGATGTTGTCGCCGGCTGATTTTGTAGGAGCAGGTTCGGGCGGGGAGGCAGGCGTGTCGTCAAATGCAAATGCGCCAAAGTCTGAGACTGAATCTGCAGGAGATGATTTCAACCAGTCTGGCTGATCATTTGTTGAAGTTGTTGTGGGTGCTAACGCCAAGCCCAACGATGTGCCCCAATCAGGTGCCATGGGTGCATCTTCTTCTGGTTTGTACGCTAAGTGATCGAGGTTGATTGAAGCATCGGGAACTTCATTGGCACGATATACAGAACCTTGTGCAAAAGCTACATAAGGGTCAAGATCAATCAGGCGCGCACGATAGGCTTGTGTGCTTTCTGCGCCGGTTGTGATGGGAATTAATTCCACCATAATACGATTTGCTTCAAGTGAATAAGGAGATGTCTTAAGCAGTTGATTGCACATGTCAGAAGCATCGGCTTTTTGCCCGCTTTTGAAAAGGGCTTTTGCTAATAATGCTTGCATGTCAATGCGTTTTGGGTCAGTGGCAAGTACGCCGCGAATTTCTGAAATAGCTTGCGCGTATAACTCACCTTGCACATACATATAAGCTAGTGATCCGCGTGTCATGCGAATCTTGGGCGGTTCCATGCCGTCGCGGCGCCCATATAATCTTTGTAATTCACCTTGAATTGCGGCGTTGGATGGCTGTGATTCGAAAGCGCGTTCCATGTGCCAGATGGCGTTATCTAATTTATTTTGCTCGTCATTGATTATGCTCATGCCGACATTTGCAACAAAGTCATCAGGTACGCAAACCAACAAGCGGCTAAAAATATCCACTGCTTCGTTATATTTTTTTGCTTCTAAAAAAGATTTCCCCAAGAGTCTGTAGGTTTCTAAATGTTTGGGGAATGTTTTTAAGATATGCAGGCAGTGTGCTGTAGCCTCATCATTTTGTCCATGATCAATGAGGCTTTCGATTTCGCGGTTGTAAATTCTGAGTGAAACTTTTGCCATGACGGTATCCTAAACCAAAAAATCTTCACCACGCTGGACATAAAGTACACAACGAAAAACTCGGTTTCTTGGTTTTTCCTTTGTGAGCATTGTGTCCTTTGTGTTTAAAAGAGCATTAATATTCTATATTTTACTCGTAAAACAGCGGAAGTGGCGGAACGGGCGCTCCTCCAATTTCGTGGGCAGTTAATACCTTTTGACGCGCCTCTGCCAATTTTGCCTCATCATTTGCGTGGATTTCAAACAATGGCTCGCCTTTTTTCACTTCATCCCCTACTTTTTTATGGATGATAAACCCCACCGCGTGATCTATTGAATCGCCCTTTTGAGCGCGCCCTGCGCCGAGGTCTACAGATGCCTCGCCTACGCTTCGCGCATTAATCTGAGAGATGATTCCGCTGCGAGGAGTTTCTACTACGCTGATGAATTTTGCGCGTACAAATTTGGCAGGATTATCAATATAAGAAACATCCCCACCTTGCGCTTGTACGAGTACCCGTAGTTTCTCCAATCCGCTACCATCTGAAATGGATTTTTCTGCAAGAATGCGACCTTCTGCCAAATCCTTTGCTCGTTTGCCTATCACTAAGACGTGAGCCGCCACATGCAGGCAATGCTCACGAAAATCTACGGGACCGCGCCCGTGCAAAGTTTCTATCGCTTCTACCATTTCAAGTGAATTGCCCACTGCGTTTCCCAATGGTTGATTCATATCTGACAATAATGCCACTGTCTGACGCCCTGCCAGCTTGCCAATTTCTACCATTAGCTTCGCCATTTTGCGGGCTTCTTCCAAGCTTTTCATAAACGCGCCCAAACCGACCTTCACATCTAAGACAATGGCTTGCGCGCCCGCGGCGATCTTTTTGCACATAATAGAGGACGCAATTAATGGAATAGATTCAACTGTGCCAGTTACATCGCGCAAGGCATACATTTTTCCATCGGCGGGCGCAAGGTCAAGAGATTGTCCAGTGAGCACAATACCTTTTTCTTTAAGTTGTTTTTTGAATTCGTCCGTAGTTAAATCTACGCGATAGCCCGGGATGGATTCTAATTTATCTAATGTCCCGCCGCTAAAGCCTAAGCCTTTGCCTGACATTTTGCCCACAGGCAAACCGCAAGCCGCCACCATAGGCATGACGGCGATGCTGGTTTTATCGCCAACTCCGCCGGAAGAATGTTTATCTACTGCAATATCCACAATTTTGGAAAGATCAAGTGTTTGTCCAGAGCGCGCCATGGCGAGGGTTAAATCGGCTGTCTCAAAAGGTGTCATGTCATTGAGCACGATTGCCATTGCCAATGCAGAGGCTTGATAATCTGGAATTTCCCCATTGGTAAAGCCGCGAATGAAAAACTCGATCTCTTGGCTGGTTAGTTCTTTCTTCTCACGTTTTTTAATGATAATGTCAACCGCGCGCATGAAATCTCCTTTAGTTTATGTGTTTATTTTAACCTATTAATTTCATGTATCATGTTTAAAGTGGAGATAACAATGTAAAATGCCTTTACAGATTATCAATTTTCGTACAGTTTAGGTACGGCGCTTTTTCCACCTTTTTTGTACAATAGACTTTATCGGAAATAACTTATAAGTCACCGTCCCGAAGGGCTTAATGCAAACAGATTCAATGCCGAAAGACAACCTTCGGGAGGTTTTTTCTAATTAAGGTAAAATCACCCTACTATGGCAAACGAATCCCTCGTAATCTACTCAATGAACAAGGTGGGGCGTATCATCCCATCCAACAACAAACAGATCCTGCGTGATATTACGCTAGGATTTTATTATGGCGCCAAGATCGGTGTGCTGGGTCTTAATGGCTCGGGCAAGTCTACGCTCTTACGCATTATGGCAGGCGTAGATAATGACTATATCGGCGAGATCTCTGCCGCAAAAGGCTACACGGTCGGTCTGCTTGAGCAGGAGCCAAAGCTTGATGAAACAAAAACAGTCATCGAGGTCGTGAAAGAAGCGGTGGCTCCCATCGTGCAAATGTTGGCGCGCTTTGATGAAGTCAACGCTAAATTCGCAGAGCCCGATGCAGACTTCGATGCGCTGGTTGCCGAGCAAGGTAAACTGCAGGAACAACTCGATAAGCACGATGCCTGGAATCTTGATTCGCATCTTGAAGTAGCGATGGATGCCTTGCGCTGTCCGCCATCGGATACGCCCATCAACATTTGTTCTGGTGGAGAAAAACGCCGCGTCGCGCTTACCCGATTACTGCTCAGCGAACCAGACATTCTCCTGCTCGACGAACCCACCAACCACCTCGACGCCGAATCCGTGGCTTGGCTTGAACATCATCTGCGTGATTACAAAGGCACTGTCATCGCCGTCACACATGATCGTTATTTCCTTGATAATGTCGCTGGCTGGATTCTTGAATTAGATCGCGGCTTTGGCATTCCCTACAAAGGCAACTACTCTTCGTGGCTTGAGCAAAAACAGGAACGTGTGCGCCTCGAAGAAAAATCTGAATCCAAACGACAAAAAACTCTCGACCGCGAACTCGAATGGATTCGCATGGGCGCCAAGGCGCGTCAATCAAAAGGACAAGCCCGCATCACCGCCTACGAAAAATTATTAGGTCAAGAAGCCGAAGCGCGCCGCGAAGAACTGGATATTTATATCCCGCCCGGTCCACGCCTCGGTGATCTCGTTTTTGAATTTGATAAAGTCTCCAAGTCATATGATGAGCGTCTGATTCTCGAAGGTTTTTCTGCTTCTATTCAGCCGGGCTCTATTGTTGGGATTATTGGTCCCAATGGCGCGGGTAAAACTACTTTGCTAAAAATGATCACTGGCAAAGAAAAACCTGATAACGGCTCCATCAAAATTGGCGATACTGTCAAATTCTCCTACGTTGACCAAACCCGCTCCCTCGACCCGGAGAAAACCGTTTACGAAGAAATCTCAGGCGGCGCAGAGAATCTTGAACTCGGCAAAAGAAAAGTCAACTCTCGCGGCTATGTATCATCATTCAACTTCGCAGGAAGCGACCAGCAAAAAAAGGTCGGCATTCTCTCCGGCGGCGAGCGCAACCGCGTGCATCTGGCGAAAACATTAACTGAAGGCGCAAACGTTTTATTGCTAGATGAACCGACAAATGATTTGGATGTGAACACCCTGCGCGCGCTCGAAGAAGCCATCTCCGAATTTGCAGGCGTAGCATTAGTCGTCAGCCATGACCGCTGGTTCCTCGATAGAATCTGTACCCACATCATCGCCTTTGAAGGTGACTCGCAAGCAAAGATGTATATCGGCAACTGGTCTGATTATGAAACGATGATGATGGAAAAATTTGGCAAGGATCTACAGCCGCATCGAGTGAAGTATAGGACGTTGAAGAGGTAAAAATTATTATGTGATTGCGAAGGCGTTCTTGCTTTTTGCCCGAAGCAATCTCCAACTCAATCATTCCACTCGTCTACTTAAGAAGCAAATCCTACCCATTTGGTGCGACGCACTCTCGGTATTTGGAAAGGATATCACTCCGCATCGCATCAAATATAAGCAGTTGAAACGATAAAGGAGTATCACAATGTCTGACGAAAACTCACTTACACAGCACCACATACCGCAAAACTTTTCAGATCGCTTTGCGCTTGCATTCACCAAATCTGCAAGATTCTTCGCAGATACTTTTTTCGCAAAACGCTATGGTCACCGTGCGGTTGTGTTGGAAACGGTAGCCGCAGTCCCCGGTATGGTTGGCGGTGCTTTACAACATTTGCGTGCCTTGCGCCGCATGGAAAGTGATGACGGTTGGATTCACACTTTGTTAGATGAAGCAGAGAATGAGCGTATGCACTTAATGACCTTCGTTCACATTGCTAAACCGACATGGCTCGAACGCTTAATTATTCTGTTGGCTCAGGGTGCTTTCTTTAATGGCTTCTTTTTTCTTTATCTTATATCGCCAAAGACGGCGCATCGTGTAGTGGGTTATTTTGAGGAAGAAGCAGTTTATAGTTATACAGAATACTTAACTGAAGTAGATAATGGCATTATCCCCAATGTCCCTGCACCTGAACTTGCGATTGAATATTGGAAATTAAAACCTGATGCACGCTTGCGTGAAGTAATCATCGTTGTCCGCGCAGATGAACTTCATCACCGTGATGTAAATCATGAATTTGCAGATGAGTTGACTTGATGCCCCAAGCCCGAAGTATAAGCAATTGAAGAGATAAAAAAAGGCTGTCACCTTTAAGGTGACAGCCTTTTCCATTTACCCTTCCACAACCGCCACTTCCACAGATTGAATCGGCGGCAGAAAATCAGCGAGCAATTCCCAACTATCACCTGAATTGCGAGAATAAAATAGTTGACCCGTATTTGTTCCAAAATAAATTCCCGCATCCTCAAACGTATCGGTAGACATCGCTTCGCGTAAAACATCAACATAGGCGCGTTCTGGCAAACCTTTGGTAATCTTCTCCCAAGATTCGCCTGCATTCTTACTGCGCCAGACCGCCAACTCGCCATCAATGCTCATATGATATTCATCGGTTTCTTCAAGCACAATGTAAATTGTCTTTGGGTCGGTTGGGTGAACTGCAATCGGAAAACCAAAACGCGAAGGCAATTTATCTTCACCAATATCAATCCAATCCTCACCGGCATTATCACTACGATATACACCGCAATGGTTTTGTTGATACAAAACATTAGGGTTACTTGGGTGCATTGTCATCTTATGCACACACTGACCATATTCAGGAAATTTATCAGGATGAAAATCAGCGCGTACATTTTTGTTATAAGGCTTCCATGTTTGCCCGCCATCATCCGTGCGGTAACATCCGCCTGTTGAAATAGCAATATACATGCGATTCACATTGGTTGGGTCTAACAAAATCGTATGCAAACACAAACCGCCGTTGCCGGGGAATAATGTGCCACGATGCGGATGGTCATACCAACCTTCATTAATTTGCCACGTCTCGCCACGATCTTTGGATATAAATAAGGATGCCGGTTGCGCGCCTGCATATAACACACCCGCTTCTTGACTACGCCCCGGCTTGATATGCCAAACCTTGATCATTTTCTCAGGGATAGTTTTGATATCCACTCCTGATTCGGTGTTGAATGCTTCATCCACGGTGCCGGCAGGTCTCCCTGAGTGTGAAGCGCGTAGAAGAGTCGGCACTTCTTTGGCTTGAATCCACGTCTTGCCAAAATCATCTGAATAATGAGTCGTGGGTCCATACACATTATGACTAACCGCCGCATGTAAACGGTTATCACGCGGGTCGAGTTGCATATGCATCACATTCCAACTTTTGAAGTGAATATCGCTCATTTCCCATTTTTTACGTTTCGCATCACTAGAAAAGATAAACCCGCCTTTGCTTGTGCCGACAAAAACTTTAACTTGTTTGCTCATGCCGTTTCTCCTTTTTCTATATTAACCATCCCGCAGGTTTGAAGAATAACAAGTACAGTGCAAAAAACCTGCGGGACGTTTTTAAATAAAAGAATAACTGTTCTATTTATTCTATCATCATCTTTACATGCAAATTGATTCGTAATCACTCTTTAGTACTATTTTAGTAACACAAACCCATATTGATTGTTACAACAAGTGACGCCGACATAGACATAAAGGAGGACGCATGATACGCCGTGCTTTACTTGCAGGGCTTCTTTCATTTTTTACATTAGGGTGCAATTTGGATACAAGCACGCCTCTACCGACGCTTGAACCT
>VFJR01000124.1 GCA_009885945.1 Anaerolineaceae bacterium | reverse complement strand
TAAGGATTAACTGAACGCATAAAACCTCCTCAATAGCCAGCTTGTTGAATAAATTGAATTATACAGCCAATCAAAGGTTCTATTCGATTTATCTATCATCCCTTACAATCAGTATCCTATGCTAATCTACGACCTCGACCTCCCTGCCCTCACTACTCAGCTCAAAGAATGGGACGAACCCGCCTACCGCGCCAAACAAATTTGGCAAGGCTTGTATCAACATTTATATGATTCCCCAGAGCAATTTACCAATCTCTCCAAACCTTTACGCGAAAAAATGGCGAAGCATTTCATCTTCTCCAATTTCAAGGTAAAGACCTTTCAAGATTCGTCTGATGGGCACACGCGCAAAACATTATTTGAATTGCCCGATAAGAATTTAATTGAAGCAGTGTTAATGAAATATGAGCGTGAAGATGGGGAAATTGGGGCAAACCGTGATTCTGACTTTGCAACTGGAGCATCACGCCCTAAAGTTCGCCGCACGCTTTGCATCTCTACGCAGGCAGGTTGCGCCATGGGTTGTGTTTTCTGCGCGACTGGGCAAATGGGATTCAAGCGTAATCTTTCCAGCGGAGAGATCGTTGCGCAAGTGATGTATTATGCGCGCATGCTAAAGGCAAAGAACGAGTCTGTAACTAACGTTGTATACATGGGCATGGGCGAACCTTTTCATAATTATGAAAACACAATGGCATCTGTAGATACATTAAACGACGCCGATGGATTTAACTTCGGGGCGCGGCGCTTCACCATCTCGACCGTGGGCTTGGTGCCGCAAATTAGGCGTTTCGCTGACGAGCAGAGGCAGGTCAACCTTGCCGTGTCGCTACACGCATCTGATGACGAGTCCCGTTTAGAGATGATGCCGATCAATAAAAAATATAAAATCGCAGAATTGCTTGAAGCCTGCGATTATTATGTGCAAAAAACCAGCCGCCGAGTCACTTTTGAATGGGCTTTGATCAATGGTGTAAATGATTCTCCAGAAGTGGCAAAAAAGCTGGGCGCAAAACTACGCGGGTTGATGTGCCACGTTAACGCCATTCCACTTAATCCCACCACAGGATTCAACGGTAAAGCAACAGACCGTCAGCGGGCAATCCAGTTCAAAGAAACGCTGGAGCAGGCTGGGATTCCGTGTACGATCCGTGTGCGGCGCGGGATAGACATCAAGGCTGGCTGCGGTCAATTGGCTGGCGCGGCTAAAGGGTAGAAATTCACACCTTAGAAAATTTTCATTTAATTAGACCTCTCCCCTCTTTTCGGCTAAAATTCATAACTACTCAACTACAGGTTTATGTCGCTGCGAGGCGCTCTTGATTTTTGCCGAAGCAGTCTCCTTACAACAAATCATCTTTACGAAAGAATTATGAACCTTTATGAATAAAAATAACTGGCTCGAACGTTCTATACATCCTGCATTACCAAAAATCACCAACGAAATTTTTCTTTTTGCGCTGGTGATTCTTTTTGCGATCGTCACGCGTTTTTACGATCTTGAAGCGCGCGTGATGAGTCATGACGAAAGCTTGCACACTTATTTCTCATGGCTGCTATATCAAGGACGCGGCTATCAGCACTCGCCCATGATGCATGGACCTTATCAGTTCCATAACATCTCATTGATATATTATTTGTTCGGCGCCAATGATTTCACTGCGCGTATCCCTGCAGTCTTGTTTAGCATCGCTACTGTTTGGATGGTTTGGGTTTGGCGGCGTTATCTTGGCAAAGCAGGCGCGATCATCGGCGGTTTGTTAATGGTCATTTCGCCATATATGTTGTATTACGGCAGGTATGTACGCAACGAATCATTTGTGGCATTCTCAGGCATTGTTTTACTGTATGGCATTTTACGCTACATAGAAACCAGCAACCAGCGTTATTTATATATGCTGGCGCTGGCGCAGGTTTTACACTTCACCGCAAAAGAAACAGCTTACATTTATACAATGCAAGCGCTGATCTTCCTGACATTTTATTTCATCGCGCGCGTCACCCGCCGTACATGGGAAGGCAACGAATACTTATATCGTGGATTTATCATCGCGCTTTCACTCGGCATTTTATTGGCGGGGCTTACCTTTGGAATTAGATTAAGCAGTCATAATACCGGGACGCTTAGCGCAACAGAAGTGGTACAACCAGCAGACCCCGATGAAAGCGCATCCCCTTCGCAAACGGAAGCTGGCACGCCATTAGCAGAAATTTTCCTCGCCTTGGGCGCTGTGCTCGCCTTCTCTGCCGCAGGATACTTTCTAATCCGCGGCTATACGTGGGCAAGATTGTTAACAGAACCATCTTTTGACCTATTAATGCTGTTGGGCACATTAGTCATACCGCTGGGCACAGCCGTTGTTATCAATGTTGCGAAAAAATGGCTGCCTGTCAATATTCCAACGACCATGGAAGAAGTGAATGCGCTTGCACCAAACGATTTATTAATTGTCGGCAGTTTTATTGCTGGGATGTTCGCGCTTTCGATCGCAATTGGGCTATTATGGCGCAGAGATTGGTGGAAGTACGCGCTTACTTTTTGGGTTCCCTTCATTATCCTTTACACAACTATCTTCACCAATTCTGACGGATTCTTTACAGGTGTAGTTGGCTCCTTAGGTTATTGGATCGTGCAGCAAAGCGTGGAACGCGGAAGTCAGCCTTGGTATTTTTATACATTGGTACAAATTCCCATGTATGAATTTTTACCTGCATTAGGTGTCTGGCTGGGCGTGATCATCGCGATCATGCGCAAGCCTGCACCCATTGTTGACGAAAGCACAAATGAATTGATCGTTCATGAGTCAGAAGAACAAAATTATTTAAACACTTTTAGCTTGCTTTTATGGTGGAGTATTTCCAGCATTTTAGCATTCACAATAGCGGGAGAAAAAATGCCCTGGCTGACAGTGCATATGACACTGCCTATGATCTTGCTTTCTGGCTGGGCATTGGGCTACGTAGTAGATACTACAGACTGGGAAGCCCTGCGTCAAAACAAGATATGGCTCACACTGGGCATTACATTTATTTTTCTTTCAAGTTTATTTTCAGCTTTATTTTTTGCGTCGGGGGCAAATCCTCCATTTCAGGGCAAGGAACTTGCACAGTTACAAGCGACCAATGCATTTTTATTACCTGCTTTAGCCGCCATTGTTTCTGCTGGGGTCTTGATCTATTTATTTAGCAAATGGACATTTTCACAGGTCATGCGCATTTTTACCTTGGTCTTCTTTGCAGGGTTGGGTGTATTAACGATGCGCGCATCATTCCGCGCCTCTTATGTCACTTACGATCAAGCAACGGAATATCTTGTATATGCTCATGGCGCAAGCGGGATTAAAGAAATCATTTCGCAAGCGAATGAAATTTCAGAACGCACAACAGGCGACCCCTATAATATAGCATTGGCGTATGACGCATCTGCCCCAGACACGGGCGTTTCTTGGCCCTTCGTTTGGTATTTACGCGACTTCAGTAACCAAACATCCTTTGATAAACCAACGCGCTCTCTGCGTGACCGCGTGCTAATCATCGTTGACCAAAAGAACTTTGACAAAATAGACGCGGCGTTAGGACCGAATTACTATCGCTTTGACTACATTCGTATGTGGTGGCCCAATCAGGATTACTTTGGCTTAACTTCAGAGCGTAACGAAGAGATACCTTTTGATGAGAATTACTCCTGCAAGGGAGCGCTCGGGTTTTACAAATGGTTTAAATCAACTGATTATTCTCGAATTTGTAACGCGCTCACCAACCCGCAAATTCGAGCGGGTATTTTCAATATTTGGTTAAATCGAGATTACAAGTTATACGCAGAAGCTACCAATCATAGCGACATGACATTAACCACTTGGCAGCCTTCCGATCAAATGCGTATGTATATTCGCAAAGATATCGCCGCGCAAATTTGGAACTATGGCGTTGCGCCGGTTGCTTTGGAAGAGGTCGTAGATCCTACCGAAGGCAAGACCGTAGACCTATCAGCGGATATTATGCTTGATGCGTCGAACCCAACTGCCGCCGTGGCGTTGAACGCTCCACGCTCACTGGCTTTTGCACAAGATGGCACATTTTATGTCGCCGATTCGCGCAATCACCGTATTAAACATCTTGATATCAATGGAAATTTATTACAAGAATGGGGCGGCTTTGCAGACGGCATTGCTGAGCCTGCAGGCTGGGGAAAATTCAATGAACCCTGGGGCATTGCACTGGACTCAGACGGCAACGTATATGTCACTGATACTTGGAATCACCGTATACAAAAATTTAACAACGAGGGCAGGTTCCTTTTAACCTGGGGCAAGAACGGACTTGGTGAAAACCCCGATGAGCTATATGGTCCGCGCGGTATCGCTGTAGATGCACAAGGTCATGTCTTTGTTGCAGACACAGGCAATAAACGTATTGTTGTATACGACTCGCAAGGGAACTTCATCACGGAGTTTGGAAGCGCAGGTTTTGACCCCGGCTTGTTTGATGAACCAGTCGGTGTGGCTGTAGACGCGCAAGGTATCGTCTATGTTGCAGACACATGGAATCAACGCGTGCAAACATTCCAACCCTCCTCAGACGGCACATTCTACACCCCGCTTAAACAATGGGATGTGTACGGATGGTTTGGTCAATCCCTTGAAAACAAACCGTTCATCGCCGTAAACGCACAAGGCAATGTTTTCATTACCGATCCAGAAAACTACCGTGTGATGGAATTTAACAACGCCGGTGAAATCGTTCGCTTATGGGGCGATTACGGAAGTTCTTCCAATACCTTTGGGCAAACTTCTGGGATTGCAGTAGACAACGACGGGCATGTTTGGGTAACAGACCCGGTCTTTAATAGGATTTTGAGGTTTACTTTGCCTTAAAAAGATATTCGAGAATAGAGAATAGAAAACAGGCTTCGGAGAATTGATCTCCGAAGCCTGTTTTTTTGTATTGATAACAGTAGAAAAAATTCTAGTCACCTGACAGTTTTGAGAAATACGGTGGTTGAGTAGCCCTGAGCGTTTTTGCGAAGGGCGTATCGAAACCACCAGTGTGTGAAAAACACTTCATATCCTAAGAGTATTTTTTATCTTCTGTTGGTTTCGATACGGCGGAAGATCGCCGCCTACTCAACCAACGGATTAGGCATTTGACAAAGTGTCGGG
>VFJR01000091.1 GCA_009885945.1 Anaerolineaceae bacterium | reverse complement strand
TGTTAGAGCAAAAACTGATTGACCCTACTGTATTAATTACCGCGCGTTATCCATTGAAGGATGCACTCAAAGCGTTTGAACATGCCGCGCAAGCAGGGGTGTTGAAGGTATTGTTGGAGATGGGATAGAAAAAATATTTTATCGGTAAATAAAGAGCTCCGAGTTTTCAAAAACTCGGAGCTCTTTCCTAATTGACTACTCCCTAATTCCTAATCACCCACCCCTAATCACTTCCCTGCTTCACCATAATTGAATCCGCTGTAACGCCTTTGCGTGAATTATCTTCAACGTCGTCTGCCACGCCGTAGGCAACTTCCAAATCATGACGGAATTGCTGGGTGTATAGACGGTAGTAATGTCCGCGTTGCTTGAGTAACTCAGCATGCGTGCCCTGCTCGGCGATATGACCATTTTCGATCACTAAAATTCTATCGGCGCGGCGAATGGTGGAGAGGCGGTGAGCGATCACAAAGGATGTGCGTCCCTTCATCAAAGCTTCCATACCTTTTTGAATTAACGATTCAGTTAATGTATCTACTGAAGAAGTCGCTTCATCCATGATAAATAGCTCAGGCTTGGCAAGCACCGCGCGCGCTAGTGAGATCAATTGCTTTTGCCCAACTGAAAGTAAATTTCCGCTTTCGCCAACGTTATGGTCGTAGCCTTTTTCCAGTGTCTCAATAAATTCATGCGCGCCCGCCACTTTGGCGGCTTCTTCAACTTCTGCATCATCTGCGCTCAGGCATCCATAACGGATATTCTCGCGCACTGTACCAGAAAATAAATGCGGCGTTTGAAGCACAATACCAATCTTGTTGTGGATCGACTCAAGTGTGTAATCCATGTAATCATGCCCGTTGATGCGGATGACACCGTTCTTAGGTTCGTAAAAGCGGCAGAGTAGATTCACGATCGTGCTTTTGCCCCCGCCTGTCGGTCCGACCAGAGCGATGGTCTCGCCTGGATTCACCGTCAGCGTGAAATCAGATAAAACTGATTTGCGATCTTCGTAGAAAAAATCCACATGATCAAATTGAATTTCACCCATCAAAGTTTTCGCCTCTATGGCGCCGCTTCTATTATGGATATCGGGGGTTGTATCCACCAACTTGAAAATTCTCTCCGCTGAGGCGATGCTGTGCTGCGTCTCGGAATAGACGCGTGCCAAATCTTGCACGGGCCACATCATAAACGTGAGGTATGAAACAAAGGCTTGAATACCGCCAATGGTGATAAAACCGAGCTCAATTTGCACACCGCCATACCAAACGATGGCGCTCAATGCGATGGCGGCGATGATCTGCACAGTGGGCAGGAACAACGCCGAAAGCCACGCGGCGCGATACGATGCGCGATACATACGCGTGGTTAACTCTTGAAATTCCACTAGGTTTGCATCTTCACGACTCAACGCCTTGACCACGCGCACGCCTTGAAAGTTTTCGTTATACGCGCCTGTGATCTTACTATTGGCGCGGCGGCTGTTGCGGAACTCTTCTAAAATATATCTTTGAAATTTTGTGGCAATATAGATCATAATCGGCACAATCACCGAGACGATTAACGCCAGCCGCCAATTGATGATCGCCATGAAGATCAACGAAGTAGTGATGTTCATAATCGCCCAAGTGGAATCTACGATGCCCCATGAAACGAGCTCCGAGACGCGCCCACTGTCGGATGTGACGCGCGCAATCAATCGTCCTACTGCGTTTTGAGCATAATAGGAAAGTGATAACTCTTGCAAATGATTGAAGAGTAATTTGCGCAGATCATATTGCACGCGTTCTCCTAGCACGCCCGCCAGATAAATGAATATGAAAATGAAAACAGCCTGCATTAATTGAAAAGCTGCGTACACCCAGGCGATTTCGATAATCCTGTCAAAATCTTTGAACAGAATACCTTCATCTACAATTTGTTTGTTGAGATACGTGAAATACGCATCCATGCTGGAAACCAGCATGATGGTGATCAAAAATCCCAACACCCATTTCCAGTGCGGCTTAAGTAGTTGGGCAATCCGCAAAAAGATGGGGCCCGTTAGTGATGATGTGTATTCTTCTTCTTCGAGGTCAATAATTTCTTCAGACATAGTTAAGACTCCGTAAGTGGTGATGAGTGATGAAAATTATGAAATCTGAAATCTGAATTATGAAAAATAAATTCAAATTGCATAATTTATAATTTATTTATTCTTTTCTTTACTTTTGTAACGATTGTTACAAGGATAGCAATAATTTCATCTGCTTCTTTACGCAGTGATTCAATTTTTATCGCGGGCACAATATCAGACTTGACCAAAAGCTCAAGCCAATATGCAGTTTCATCTGCTTCTTGTAGACAACCCTCGAGTTTGTTAATGAAATCTGCGTCAGATTTAGCGCGTTGACTTTCGCGAAATTGAGCGCCAACAGAAGTTCCAGAGCGCAGAACTTGTTTACCTAAAACTTGCGCGGCAGTTGTTTTTGGTAGGCTAGTATACATACGCACAATTCTTAAGGCAAAATTTGTTGTTCGTTCTCGTAAGTCATTTTGATGTTCGCTCATTTTCAACGCTCCTTTTTAAATTCAGGTTTTTTCTGAATTCATAATTCAGACTTCATAATTTCGATTTCAAGCTCCTCATCAATCCGCGTCTGAATATCATATATCTTGCGATACATTCCGCCGAATTGTTTGAGCAGGTCTTCATGATTTCCTTTTTGGATGACCTGACCTTTATTCAGCACAAGGATCAAATCTGCTTTCATCACTGATTGAATGCGGTGAGCAATGATGAAGGTTGTGCGATTTTGCATCAAGCTGTCCAATGCGCCGCGGATTTCAGATTCGGTTTCAGTGTCCACAGATGATGTCGAGTCATCCAAAATGAGGATGCGCGGATTTTTTAGGATGGTGCGTGCAATGGTCACGCGTTGTTTTTGCCCGCCAGAGAGGGTCACGCCTTTTTCGCCAACGACTGTATTGTAGCCATCAGGGAAAGTAAGAATGACATCATGCACAGCGGCGGCTTTGGCTGCGGTTTCAATTTCTTCTTGAGTCACAGTTCTGCCCACGCCATACAAAATATTTTCACGAATCGAGCGGCTGAACAAGAATGGTTCCTGTTGCACAATGCCGATTTGGTCGCGTAGGTATTTGCGCGGGTAGCTGGTGAGTTCTACGCCATCCAACAGGATTTGCCCGCTGGTATATTCATGAAAGCGCGGCAGGAGATTCACCAAAGATGTTTTGCCAGATCCTGTTGAGCCAAGCAAAGCCACAGACTGCCCAGGTTTGATGTGAAATGAAATATCTTTAATCACATCTTTTTTGCCGTCTGAATACATGAAAGCAACATCTTTAAATTCAATGTCGCCAATGGCGGGAGATGTTGGTTGAGTTGTTCCACTTTCCAAGTCTTCACGAGCTTCTTTGGTGACCGTCATGAGACGCGCATAAGAAACCATGCCTGTTGAAGTTTGTACGATGGTGCGCCCTAAATTGCGAATAGGAAAAATCAACCACACAACCAACCCAACATAAGCAATGTAATCACCGAGGCTGATGACTCCGTTTATTGCCATGTAAGCGCCATAGACGTAGCCAAATATGATCTGTGCGCCCAGCACAATATCCGAAAGGGGCCAAAAGAGCGAATGCATTAATAAAAGGATTTTGCCTTTTAGATATTTTGCCCAATTGTCTTTTTCAAATTTTTCTTTTTCATAATCCTGCCGTGCAAAGGCTTTGACCACGCGCACGCCTGTTAAATTTTCTTGCAGGGTGGTAGAAAGAATTGCCTCTTGAGCCTGATATTCTTCGTATGCCTTGGTCACTTTTTTGAAGAACCACAAAGATACCCATAAAATAAATGGGATCGTAACGACAGAAATTAATCCTAGCTTAACATTGATATAAAGTATTGCTATCCAGTTGATAATGAACAACAATGCGATTCTGCCGACGCCGATGGCTTGCTCCGAGAAGAAACGCCGCAAAGCATCCACATCCGAGGTGACTCGTTCGATCAAATCTCCTGTGGGTGTGATGCTATGATAGGAGAAGCTCAAACGCTGGATGTGATCGAAGAGGAAATCTCTCAGGCGCCTCGCAATGCCCTCGGCGGTGTAGGCAGCTAAACGCCCAGAAAGAAACGCGAATCCGCCTTCGATCAAGGCTAGCAGGAAGAATCCAACTCCAATATAGAGAAAGGTTTGTTGGCGGGTTGATCCAATTAAAACGCCTTTTCCAAGCACATCGTCTGTAAAGAAGCGAAGCAGAAAATATACTGATGTTTTGGCAGACGCAGAAACCGCCAGCGCGAGGGTTGCGCCAAGATACGAAAATCGGAAATCGGTCATCATGCGCCATAAACCTGTTAAGCGGTTTTCATGAAGCGCGTTGCGAAAGTCAAAATATGGGGAAGTGGTTGTGTTGGTCATGATAATTTCCTCAAAAAAATTAAATAAAAAAGACTGTGACGAGTGCGTCACAGTCCATAAATACAAAGAACTGGAAAGACCTAGGGGCGGTCTATAGGCGCACTACGAGAAGGCAAAATGTTGCGGGCAAAATCTGGAATCATAAGGGTTGTTCTTAACATCTTGAGTGCGCTCCTTTCTTGTGGATTTGCTTGCTATGTCTTTAGTTTACACCCCCAAAACAGATTGTGTCAAGCCTCATAGGCGAATATAATTCGACTTATGGAAATTACCCTCACCACCCCCGCTTTATTGTTCCCCACAGTTTCTTTGCTGATGCTGGCGTACACCAACCGATTTTTGACTCTGGCAACCATCATCCGTACACTGCATGGGCGTTATAAAACAGAGCATGATAAAAGTCTGCCCGCCCAAATTGAAAACCTGCGTTATCGCGTTTATTTGATTCGCAACATGCAGATCGTTGGCGTCTTAAGTCTGTTGATGTGCGTCCTCAGCATGTTTGCACTCTTCGGCGGTTGGGTTGTGGTAGGGAAGTGGTTTTTTGCATCCGCGCTTATTTTGTTGATCATTTCCATGTTGCTTTCTTTGCGCGAACTGCAAGTATCCGCTGGTGCGCTGGATTTACTGCTAATGGACATGGAAGAACATGAAAGGTTTGTATGATTTTTTATAAGCAGTACTTACGCAAATCCCTATTTTAACCAGAGATAAACAGAGATGAACAAAGATAAAACCAATTTTTATACTGTCTTGCTTAAGTCTTACTAAGAATCAAAAAAGGGAATGCGGCGGATGGCGCATTCCCTTTTTTGATTCTTAGTGCTCTTTGTGTCCTTCGTGGTGAAAAAGATTTAAAACAACCCCAACACCTTACCCGATTCCATATCAAGGTCAATATCATAGAAGGCTGGACGTGTTGGCAAGCCTGGCATGGTTCTCATATCTCCAAGGATTGGATATAAGAATCCAGCGCCGACACTTGCGCGGATCTCGCGCACGCTAATGCGGAAGCCTGTTGGCGCGCCTTTCTTAGTCGCGTCCGTTGTAAACGAAAGATGCGTCTTTGCCATACAAATGGGCAGGTCGCTAAAGCCAAGGCGGGTGTAACGCTCAATTTGCTCTTCGGCTTCGGGGCTGTAATCTACACCGTCGGCGCGATAGATCGCGCGCGCGATGGTTTCTATTTTTTCCTTAATGCTGATTTCCAACGGATACAGGAATTTAAATTCACTTTTTTGTTCAGCGGCTTTGATCACTGCTTCAGCGAGTTTCTTTGTGCCGTTGCCGCCATCTGCCCAATGTGTACATTTAACCGCATCCAGCGCGCCGAATTCAATGGATGCTTTGCGAATCAATTCCACTTCTGCTTCTGTATCAGTGGCGAAAGAGTTGATGGCGACGATCACCTTCACGCCAAATTTGGTCGCGTTTTGAATGTGACGTTCCAGATTAGGTAATCCGTTTTTTAATAATTCTAAATTCTCATCCGTGTATTCAGTGGCTAAAGGTTTGCCAGCCACAACTTTTGGACCGCCGCCGTGCATCTTGAGCGCGCGTACCGTTGCAACCATTACAACCACATGCGGGGTTAATCCCGAATAGCGGCATTTGATGTCGAAGAATTTTTCCATGCCAATATCCGCACCAAAACCAGATTCGGTGACGACATAACCATCTTTGCCGACCAGTTTCAATGCGATCTTATCTGCGATGATGGATGATTGTCCGTGTGCAATGTTAGCAAAAGGACCTGCGTGTACAGTGGCGGGCGTGCCTTCAAGAGTCTGCATCAAATTTGGTTTGATAGCATCCTTCATTAATACAGTGACCGCGCCTGCAACACCGAGATCTTCAACAGTGATTGCTTCGCCGCGTTTGTTGGTGGCTACGATCATCTTGCCAAAGCGTTCGCGCATATCTTCAATGCCAGTGGTCAAGGCTAAGACCGCCATAATTTCAGAGGCAACTGTGATGTCGTAGCCAGAGCGATGTTCAAAGCCTGCTTCGTCTTTGCCAAGCCCAACTTGCACTTCACGCAAGAAGCGGTCGTTGATATCTACAACTCGGCGCCAGTTGATGGTGGCTTCGTCAATGTCAAGCCGCGCAAAACGGGATTGTTCTTCGGTGGTTAATTCATTTGGATCGGTTTTATTAATGCCCAGTTTTTTCAAGCGGCGTAACATGGCAGGGGAGAACTTGCGTTTTCCTTTTTTGTCTAACGGACAAAGTGCGTTAAATAATTTTGTGTCATCTTGTTGTTTTTCGTGCATCACGCGCGCGTCCAAAGCCGCGGCAACTAGGTTGTGTGATGCAGTAATGGCGTGAATGTCGCCAGTCAAATGTAAATTGAAATCTTCCATTGGAATAATTTGCGAGTAGCCGCCCCCAGCCGCGCCGCCCTTGATGCCAAAGGTGGGACCTTGCGAAGGCTGACGAATCGCCGTAATCACTTTCTTGCCCAAGTGTGCGCCTAAAGCTTGTGAAAGCCCCACTGTGGTTGTAGTCTTGCCTTCACCCAAAGGTGTAGGAGTGATGGCAGTTACATCAATATATTTTCCGTCAGGACGATTCTTTAGACGTTCTAAAATTTCAAGTTTGATCTTGGCTTTGTAAGGACCATATAATTCCAATTCATCGGGGCGAATGCCAAGTTCTTCTGCTACCAAAGAAATGTGTTTAATGTTTGAAGCCTGCGCAATATCAATGTCGGAAGGCACAGGGCGCACAAGTTTTAATTTTGTAATTTTGAATGGAGCTTTTGCAAGAGTAACTTTCTTAACCACAGCTTTCTTTTTCACCACCTTCTTCACAGGTTTCGTCTTTCGAGTAGGTTTCTTTGCAGCCATTTTTTCTCCTTGAAATTATATATAATTTTACTTTCCCAATTATCCAAGCATTCACTTAAAAAAGCAAGAGCAGTTTATAACGCTTATATCGTTAATAACGTCCCAACATTTTCGCCGTTCAAAGCCCGTGTTAAAAATCCGCTTTCTTCAGCAGAGAATATTTGCACGGTTAAGTTATTTCTTTTTTGGATTAATCCAAACATTTCCTCCACTTTGGCTTTCATCCCGCCCGTGACATCTGTACTCGCCGAGCCGCCGATGCCCGCGCGCATCTTTTCATACCCCGAAAGTTGAATCTGTTTCACCAGCTTTGTCCTGGCTGGAAAGTCTTCCCACACGCCAGCCTCCAAGCCCGCTAGTAAAATCTGTGCAGGGGAAAGTTCATCGCTGAGAAAAGAGAAAACATCCTCAGTTGAGAGAATTGTGCCGCCACGCTTTTCGTCAAAAGCTACATCGCCGTATACAACAGGTAAAAGATTTACATCTAAGCATTTGCGTATAGCCAATATATTATGATGCGTAACTTTACGATCATTCGATACTAATGAAGAAGAAGGGGGGAAGGATATGGCGGGAACATTTGCGTTGAGCAAAGACTCCATTACATAGCGATTTAACTCTGCGGCTTGGAAGCGAACTTCTGCAAAGCCTTGCCATTGCTCACCTGTTTGCACGCCATCGCGGGTGCCATGCTTCTTTGCGGCGACGTGCCCAAAGGAGCCCGAGCCATGCCCTAGAATCAGAGGCAGGTTGGGGTGTGAGTCGCGAACCGTTTTTATTTCAGCGGCTAGATTTTTTAGTTGGTCTAATCTTGGGGTGTAGGGGGTATCTTTATCGGTGATCAGTGATCCGCCCAGCTTGAGGAGAATGAGTTCATTCATGGGATAAGTTTTACCATGAAATATATGTCATTGCGAGGGCGCTCTTGCCTTTCGCCCGAAGCAATCTCCATGTCATGAGGAGTTTGCTTCGGCGGGTAGAGCAAATGCCCGCCTCGCAATGACATAAACCCACATGCTATAATTTGTTTATGGATATTCGTGCAGGAATTATTGCCGCGGTTGTGCTTTGCCTTATCGGCGCGTACATTGCTTTTCGGTCTGGGATAAAAATTATTCTGGCAAGCCGTACATTAAATTTTTATAGTTTGCGCCGTATGCGCGCCGCTGATGCTCTGCGAGCAATTGGGTTTGGGATTATTTTGCTTTTGATTGCTTATTGGCTTCCTTCTTACGGTCAACCTTTGGCATATCAGTATTTTCCGCCATCGCCGACGCCGAGCCTAGTGCCAAGCGCTACTGTAAGCCCTACCATTACATTGAGTCCAACAATTACTTCAATCCCAACATTGACGGATACGCCGTTGGTGACAGATACTCCCTTGCCTACCAGCACACCTTCCTTGCCTCTAGCGATTCTTGCGCTGTTTCAAAGCCAGATCACGCCATTGCCGGAAGTGAGTTTTAGCTCGATTGAATTTTCCACTGTGATGGTTAATTTTCAGGCGATCAATCCGCAGACTGTTTTTGAAAACCCAATTAAACGGATGTATGGTGTTTTTTCATACAACAATATGGCGCCCGGCGCGCAATGGACAGCACTTTGGTACCGCGATGGGGAGCTGGTGCATCAGGAAACAAAACCCTGGGATGGGGCGACCGGTGGTTATGGATATGCGGATTGTCTTGAGCCAAAAAATGGCTGGCTGCCTGGAAGATACCAATTGATTATTTTTGTAGGGGAAGAGTGGGAAGTGATCGGTGATTTTTCGGTTCGCGGCGGTGCGCCGACGTTTACGCCTACTTTATTTCCCACTGTAGATTTAAGCACGCCAGAGTTAGATACACCTACACCATAATACAGTTAATCGCTATTAGCCGTCAAAGGAAAAGCCATGAATAAAGCCTTTCAAGATTACTATCCAGAAAATTATTCTCATTGTTATGGGTGCGGAAGTTTAAACGAGCAGGGTCATCAGATTAAAAGCTTTTGGGATGGTGAAGAATCGGTTTGTCATTTTCAACCCAAGCCTTATCATATTGCCATCCCTGGTTATGTTTACGGCGGTTTGCTTGCATCGCTGATTGATTGCCACGGCACGGGTACTGCCGCCGCGGCTGGGTATCAGGCTGAGAATCGTGCTATGGGTATAGAACCCGCTTTAAGATATTTAACCGCATCCCTGCATGTTGATTATTTAAAGCCAACGCCGTTGGGTCCTGTTTTGGAAATACGCGGCAAAGTCAAGGAGGTGAAAGGGCGCAAAATAACGATTGAAGAGTGGGTTGTTGTCAATGGCGTAATCACAGTGCGCGGGGAAGTGATTGCTGTGCAAATGCCTGAGCAGATGCTGAATGACTTGCTGAATCCCAAAAGGTCAGCATAAAAAGGAGGAAGTTCCGAAAAATGCGCAACAAACATCAACTTTTAGGCTTTAAATTACCTATAATACAAACATTAAGCAGTTTGATTTGCTTAATCCCATTCATTAAATAGGAGCAAACATGGAACTCTTTGGAGCAGGTCTGATCACGATATTGACTTTGGTTTGTACGGGTGGAATCACTTTGATTGTGTTTGGTGTTACAGGATATTTCCTATACCGTATGTTTAAGGGCATGTCGCAAAATAGCGGCATCCTTAAAACGGGCGTCTCTGCCCCTGCAGTGATTCTAAGTGTGCAAGATACAGGCGTGACCATGAATAACAGTTTGCAAGCCCGTCTGACCTTGCAAGTTACTCCCGCAGATCGCCCGCCTTTTCAGGCGATTACTACAACCTTTGTCAATCGCTTTCAAGTTGGAATGTTGGCGCCTGGTGGTTCGGTGACCGTCAAGTATGACCCCAATGACATTACCAAGGTTGCGATTGAATCATTAGGCGGCGGCGTGGGCACCGCAAATGTGCAGGCGATACAAAATGCAGTGCTTGCTCAAGATCAATACTACAATCAATTGCGCCAAACAGGCGAAGAGGCTTTGGCTGTTATCAAAAAAGTTGAGGAGACCAACTTGCACGCAGAAGGAGGCTCTTTACTACGCTTCACCTTTGACGTAACCCCCAAAGTAGGCGAGCCTTTTACAGCCGAGACTCAAGCCGCAGTTGCAGATGCCTCACGCCAGAAATACTCAGTCGGTAAAAAAGTGTATGTGAAATATGATCCCTACGGCGATAAAAAACAAGTCGCGCTAGATCGCTCGGCAGAATCAATGTAATCAAAAGCGGATGAGGAAACTCATCCGCTTTTGATTTATAGCGCGGCAATTCCGCTTGCATTTGCCGCCTTGTAACAGCAGTTGCATTACATGTGGTCGTCGCAATTTTGGGCTTATCCCTGACCGTCGTATTGAAGACAAATTGACAAAATAAACAGACTAACCTGCAAATAAGATACCCTGTATAATCGATTACGCTATGGAAAAATCCCGTTTGGAAGCATTTAGCGATGGTGTTTTTGCGATCGTAATCACTTTATTGATCCTGGATATTCGATTCCCTGAAGTGCCATACAGCCAATTTACGGTGACTTTAGTTTCCGTGCTGCCGCGTATTCTGGCGTATGTGATGAGCTTTATTATTATCGGGCTGTACTGGGTCATCCATCACAACTCAATGCACGCGATCAGAAAAACAGACCGTGGTTTTCTCTGGTTGAACATTTTTCTTTTGTTGTGTGTGAGCTTTATTCCATTTCCAACATCTTTGGTAGGCCGCTATCCCTTTCAAGGCGGACCGATCATTTTCTACGGCTTGACCCTGATTGCCTGCAATATCATAGGATACGTTATGTTGGTCTATGTCTATTATCATCCGCATTTGGCAGTGACTGAATTCAGCAAACAATATATGCGCAGTCATACGCCAAATTATATTGTCGTCAACAGTCTCTACCTCGGAGCCATTTTATTGGCAAATTCATTTCCACTGCTGAGCTATTTGATCTATATTGCTGTGGTGATCGTGATTATTGTTTTCCTGCCAAAACGGGATGATGGAATTAACTATCAAGTGGATTGATAATAAACGGCGTCTACAGTAGTTTAATACTTCTTCTCCGAATTTTCATCATAATTTTGTCTTTCCCCGTGTGTTGAGACCCTCGCGCTGATAATGCGCACGCTGTTTTGAGTTCTGACAATAAAGCAAGTTAGCAGTCTTTTTCGCCCCACAGACCTGCCGATGGCGCACTCGCGCTTTTCTTTTTGCGAATGTTCAATGTCGTCATAGTAAATAATATGCTTATCATTGAAGATCGTGGTGGCTTCATCGAAGCTGACTCCGTACTTTTCTAAATTCTTTTCCGCCTTGGCGGGATCCCATTTGAAATTAATTTTTAGCATAAGATGAGTATAGCATAACGAAGAATAGACTTTTGTCTATCGTCGAATCGTCGCTTCCCTCTCTGGTCCCACCCCAATCCACTTGACAGGCACGTTGGTTGCGGTTTCGATCATACGTACATATTCTTTTGCGTTAGCGGGTAATTCATCAAATGACTTCGCCTTGCTAATATCCTCGCTCCAGCCTTTCATGGATTTATAAATAGGTTCCACTTTGTCTAAGTCATATGAATCTACATCTGCATAGCCAACAGCCTCACCCTTGAATTGATAGCCAGTACACACTTTGATTTCATCCAAGCCGCTCAGTATATCCAGCTTGGTTAAACAGATTTCGGTCATGCCGCTTAGCAGGGCGGCGGTTTTTACAATTTCTAAATCCAGCCAGCCCACGCGGCGTACACGCCCAGTGGTTACGGCAACCTCACCCATTTTTTTATATACTGCGCTCTCAAAATCTTTAATCTCTGTTGGCAAAGGACCTGCACCCACGCGCGTGGTGTAAGCCTTCGTTACGCCGATTACATTTGTAATATATTTTGGCGGAATACCCAGCCCGGCAGAAGCCGCAGAGGGTATCGTGGTAGAGGCGGTCACAAATGGGTAAGTGCCCCAATCCGTATCCAAAAAAGTGCCCATAGCTTGTTCAAGCAAAAAGTTTTTATTGGTTTTCAAGCCGTCTTGCACAATGGAGAATAATTCTTTAATATACGGTTTTACTTTTAAATAATAACCGCGGTACATATCGCGCACCTCATCATAGTTCAACGCTTCTCCGCCCAGCGCAACGATGATCTTATTTTTCAGGCTCAATTGCATTTGCAATCTCTGCTCAAATATATCACTTGTAAAATCTGTCCAGCGAATGCCGTTATAACTTACCTTATCTGCAAAGACAGGACCAATCCCACGGCGTGTTGTGCCCGTTGCGCCCGCGCCTTTTGCTTCTTCGTATAAGCCGTCCAAAATTTTATGATACGGCATGATCAAATGCGCGCGCGGCGAGATCCATAAACGTCCGCTTAAATTAATTCCTGCTTTAATCAGCATTTCAATTTCAGTAATCAAGACGGCAGGGTCAATCACCACGCCGCCGCCAATTAACGCGGTAGTGTTTTTTGCAAAAACCCCCGAAGGCACAAGATGAATCTTGAATGTACCGTACTCATTGATAACCGTATGCCCCGCATTGTTGCCGCCGATAAAGCGCGCCACATAATCC
>VFJR01000183.1 GCA_009885945.1 Anaerolineaceae bacterium | reverse complement strand
GCCCGTTCCAAACGGAGAGGTCGCGTAGTTTGGTTTAGCGCGCACGCTTGGAAAGCGTGTAACCCACAAGGTTCGCGGGTTCAAATCCCGCCCTCTCCGCCACTAAAACGCTCCCGTCAGGGGGCGTTTTGTCTACATAGTAAGGCGCTCAACAAATATAAGTGCAATATCTTACGGAGAAATAAAATGTCCAAAAGTATTATGGCTGAAATTTCTGATCAATATCGCAGCACGCACGAAATTTTGCTTACCTTCGTTTTTAATTTGACCGATGAACAGATTGGCTGGACACCTAATGCAACTACTCCGTCTATAGGTTTCCATCTCTGGCATATGGCGCGCTGGGCAGATTACCTGCAAGAAATGATTAATGGACGCGGGAGTCAACTATGGGAAAAGGAAGAGTTAGCAACTCGTTGGGATATGGAAACCGCTAGCTTGGGCTATGCTCAAACTGGCATGAACATGGATGATAAGACTGCTGTGACGCTCCGAATCCCTAGAAAGGAATTGCTGCTTGATTATGCGCGCCGCGTATTTGGCGCCGCCCAACGCGCCGTTGACGGAATCGGCGATAAAGAGTTCTATAAAATTTATGAGGGCTTTCATGGGGAAAATTGGCATGACGGACATATCGGTCCGATTATTTCAACATGGATGACCCACGACAACCGCCATCTTGGAATGATTGAATGCCTTGTCGGTGTTCAAGGGATTCATGGAAGCGCAGACAGTTAATCATGAGTACAACCATCTTAAGTATCCTATTGGGAATAGGCGGCATGTTTGGATGGGGGATATATGACTTTTTAGGCGGCGTTATCGCTAAACAGATTGGGTCCTTCAGATCTTTGTTTTGGTCACAACTCGCTGGTTTAATTTCTATCCTTCTGCTTGCTATTGTTTTCAAATTAAGCGTCAATGCCCCTGTTTTAGTAATAGTTTTGTCCATCATCGCAGCGATCCTTTATTCCGCTGGGTATTTGTTTTTCTTCAAAGGCTTTGAGATAGGCAATATATCAATCATTGCCGCAACTATGAATTTGTGGGCTGTATTTACCATTTTGTTAGCCTTTATGTTTATGGGGCAGCGACTTTCTGTTTTACAAACTATAGGGGTCTTGATGATTATCTTCGGCGCGGCTTTTGCATCTTTAAATTGGGGCGAAATTAGAAATCAAAGATTTAAACTCTCAGCAGGAGTCAGAGAAGCAGTCTTTGGGGCTTTTTTCTTTGGTATCTTTTGGAATGTTAGTGAGATTATTTCTGAAAAAATCGGCTGGTTATTAACGACTCTGTTTATAAAACTTGGAATTATTTTATTCTTGTCAGCCTTTGGGTTTTTTGCAAAACAAGAGATTGTTTTGGCTAAAATTTCTAAGAAAACAAAATACGTAATTTTATTAATGGGCGTTGTTGAGGCTGGGGCGGTAGCGCTTGTCAATTACGGGCTGGCAATCGGAGACGCAATATTGATTACTCCTATCGCTTCTGCATTATCCGTAGTGACCATATTGTTGGCTATTATTTTCTTGAAAGACAAAATAACCAAAATACAAGGTTTCGGAATTGTTGTGGCAATTGCCGGCATCATCGTTACTGCACTGTAATTCTTGATCATAAAAAAACACGCTCTATCGGGAGCGTGTTTTTTATTATCAATTTAGTGGTGATGCCCGCCATTGGTGTGGGCGTGACCGTGTTCTAGTTCTTCTTCTGTTGCGTCGCGAATGCTAAGGACTTTGACTGAAAAATGTAATTCTTTGCCAGCGAGCGGATGATTAAAGTTCAAAGTGATTTGATCCCCTTTAACTGCTTCGATGCGTGCATACATTGGATTGCCTTCTTCATCGGTTACTTCCATTTCAAGACCGGGCTTTACGGGCATATCCGCGGGGAATTCACTGCGCGGTACGTCCATAAACGCTTCATCATCGTATTCGCCGTAGCCATCTTCCGGCGAAACGATAACTTTTTTGCTTTCGCCAACTTTCATACTTAGCATTTCATCTTCAAGACCCTCGATAATATTGTCAAACCCAACCAAAAACTCCAAGGGTTCATCGCCATCCGAAGAATCCACTACTTTGCCGTCTACTTGCAAAGAGTATTCCATGCTTACAACCTGCCCCTCTTGAATTGTGTCACTCATGCTATAACCTTTCGTGCTGTTGGTGTTAATATAGGAAACCAACAAGTTTGCCCATTTTACTCCACTTTACTGCGCAAACTCTTATAATTGCCTAATAATTTTGATAACATACTGGAGAATAAATGAAAAAAGCACGAGCACGTGATTTGGGGATTCCGTTTGAAGGGCAGACGGGAAGATACAACGCAATTACAGACGTTCAGGGCGTGACTGTTGGGTATGCTACCGTTATAGAAGGCGAATCAGCGCGGACAGGAGTGACTATGATTCATCCGCGCGGGGCGGATAACCATGAGTTGGTGTTTGCTGGATATTCTCCGTTCAACGGCAATGGTGAGATGACTGGCTCAGATTGGGTGGATGAAGGCGGCTTTCTTGAAGGACCGATAGGATTAACAAATACGCATTCAGTGGGGATTGTGCGCGATACGATCATCAAATGGCAGGTAGAGCAAAATTCTATTTTTCAAAAATGGTCAACACCTGTCGTTGCTGAAACAGCAGACGGCTGGCTTAATAACATGAATGCTTTTTACGTTAAAGAAGAACACGCCATGTATGCACTTAAGAATGCAAAGTCAGGGGCAATTATGGAAGGAAATGTTGGCGGGGGAACGGGCATGATCTGTTATGAATATAAAGGCGGTACAGGAACTTCCTCGCGCAAGCTCCCTGAAAAGCTTGGCGGTTTTACGATTGGTGTTTTGGCGCAGGCTAATTTTGGGAGAAGGTATCAATTGACGATTGCGGGAGTTCCTGTGGGACAAAATTTAATTGAGGATGCCCCTTTTACCAGCGGGGAAAATCCTTTTCGTGGGGATGATGGTTCGTTGATTGTGGTGATCGCTACAGATGCGCCGCTTTTGCCTCATCAACTGAAGCGGGTTGCGCGTCGCGCGGGGATTGGTATGGCGCGTACAGGTTCCCTCGGCGGGAATGGCAGCGGAGATATTTTCATAGCGTTTTCTACAGCCCCTTGCGGTGGAATCAGCTCCGGGGTAATGAAGGGAAGCGTTGAATTCATCAACAATGATTTTATTGACCCTATCTTTTTTGCATCAGCTTACGCAACAGAGGAGGCAATCATAAACGCCATGGTGGCAGGAGCAGATATGATTGGGCATGGTGGGGTGAGCATTAAGGGGTTGCCGCATAAAAAGTTGCAGGGTGTTTTGCGTGACTATAATCGCATGGTTTCTTAAAAGTGCGGGGTAAAAATTTTACAGGATACCTTGTCTGTTTGCTGAGGAGAAATAAAAATGAAAAGAATATTGATCTTGGTTATACTAATTTTACTTGTCGCTTGCGCCGCTCCATCTGCGCCAGTGGTTGTTACCGAGCCGGCGATTGCCACTAATGCGCCGATTGATACGCAGGAGGTTGAGGCGCAAACAACGGAACCAGTGAAAGCGGATGGCGCTGAGGTGAAAATTATTTTAGATGACAATACAATTAATGCATCTCAAACTGCTTTTCAAGTTGGCGTGCCTTATGTATTTGTAATTGAAAACCAAGGCGGTCACGCGCATAATTTTAATATTACCCAGCCTGTTTCGGCGGCGGGAGGCTTGAAAGAAGCCTTTGCTCTGGCTTTACTGGCGATCGGGCGTGACGAATTGCAATCGGGCGAGAGTGTAACTGTTGAATTTACTTTCCCCGAATCTGCTTTAACTCAGTCGTTGGAGTTTTCTTGCCTTATTCAGCGGCATTATGATGATGGCATGTTTCTTGGGATTACTGTAACGAAATAACGAAAAAATTATTAACAAAAAAAACCGAGATATTGGTCTCGGTTTTTTTGTTGCTATTTCTTATTTTTTTTCTTTGGGGCAGTTTTCTTATTCGTGTTCTTCGTCAATTTTTTCTTCGGCGCACTTTTCTTTGCAACCTTCTTTTTGACAGCCGCTTTCTTTACGTTTGTCTTTTTGAGGGTGACTTTTTCTGTGAAGGTCTTATCCATCCAATAAATGATGGCATCTCCAAATTCAGAACATTTAATTTCTGTGGCGCCGTCCATTAGGCGGGCGAAATCATAGGTGACGGTCTTGGCGGCGATGGCATTTTCCATGCCTTTGACGATCAAGTCTGCGGCTTCATCCCAGCCCATGTAGCGCAGCATCATCTCACCAGAGAGGATAACCGAGCCGGGGTTGACTTTATCCAAATCGGCGTATTTTGGTGCGGTGCCATGCGTGGCTTCAAAAATGGCGTGACCGGTCATGTAGTTAATGTTTGCGCCGGGGGCAATGCCAATACCGCCAATTTGGGCGGCTAACGCGTCAGACAGGTAATCGCCATTAAGGTTCATGGTGGCGATCACGTCGTAATCTTGAGGGCGGATGAGCACGTATTGCAATGTGACATCCGCAATTGAATCTTTCAACAGCAACTTGCTCTTCCATTTGCCTTCGCCGTGCGTTGACCAAAGCGCCATGCCCGCTTCTACTTCTTGCTTAATTTCACTTTGTTGGGCGGGTGACATCATGTCGAAGCCTGGTTCCATTACTTTGGCGTTGCCATCAACAGTGAGTTCAGGATTTCTTTCTTTATTGGCTAAAATCCAAGTTTCGCGTTCGGTGACGATGTCATTACGGAATTCACGCTTTGCCAGTTCATAGCCCCAGTCTTTAAACGCGCCTTCGGTGAACTTCATGATATTGCCTTTATGTACAAAATTTACGCTCTTGCGATTATTTTTTAATGCCCAGGTAATTGCGGCGCGAATTAATCTTTCGGTGCCTTCTTCGGAGACAGGCTTAAAGCCTATGCCAGAACTATCCGGGAAGCGGATCTTGGCGTATTCTTTCGGGAATGCTTCTTTGAATAATTCTTTAAATTTTTTGTTATCTTCGGTGCCGTTTGCGAACTCAATACCAGCGTAAATATCCTCAGTATTTTCTCGGAAGATGACCATGTCTACGAGTTCAGGATGTTTTACAGGGGAAGGTACTCCGGCGTAATAGCGCACGGGGCGTAAACAGACATATAGATCTAAAACTTTGCGCAGTTGTACATTCAAAGAACGGATGCCGCCGCCGATAGGAGTGGTAAGCGGGCCTTTAATGCCGACAAGAAATTCCTTAAAAGCGTCGGTGGTTTCTTCGGGCAGCCAGCTTTGAAACATCTTGAAGGATTTTTCGCCAGCATACACTTCCATCCAGTGGATTTTGCGTTTGCCGCCATATGCTTTTTCTATGGCTGCATCAAACACGTGTTGTGATGTGCGCCAAATATCCCGTCCAATGCCATCGCCCTCCACGTAGGGGATGATGGGGTTATCTGGGACGTTTAACTTGCCATTTTCAATCGAAACTTTTGCCCCATTTGCGGGAACTTTTACATTTTGGTATGACATACTTGCCTCTCTTTTATTTGAAAATTCGACGTGATTATAACATGATGAATTTCGCCAATTTAGATTAATAATTATTAAGAATACCCGCTTTTGTTTTGTGGTATATTTTTTATGTACTTAAGGTAGTTAGACTTGCGATTGCTTAAATTATGAGGAGTTATTAATCATGAATGAGCGGATATTAATCATTGAGGACGATCAGGCAATTCTTAAGCTGTTGCAAAGAGGACTTGCCTTTGAGGGATATATCGTAGACACTGCCATAGACGGCAGAACGGGTTTGATTGCCGCGCGTGACCATACCCCCGATATCGTCATCCTGGATTGGATGCTGCCGGGTATGGATGGATTGGAAGTTTGCCATCGTCTGCGCTCTGGCGGCTCAATCCCTATTTTGATGTTGACCGCCAAGGATACTGTGCAAGATCGTATTCAAGGATTGGATGCAGGCGCAGATGATTATATGATCAAGCCGTTTAATTTAGATGAATTACTCGCGCGCGTGCGTGCCTTATTGCGCCGCACCCAGCCCGAGCGAGTTCCAGTTCTAAAATTTGCAGACTTATCCCTTGATACAGGTTCGCGTCAGGCATCCCGTGGCAGCCGTGTGGTTTCTTTGACTGCCAAAGAATATGAGCTGTTGGATCTATTTTTACGTCATCCAAGACAGGTGTTAACCCGTGAGGTGATCTTTGATCGCGTATGGGGATACGATTTTGGCGGTGAAAGCAATGTGCTTGAAGTGTATGTTCGTTATTTGCGTCAAAAACTGGAGGGCGAGGGTGAAATTAGGCTTTTGCATACAGTTCGCGGTGTTGGATATGTATTGCGCGAAACTCCTTAATCCCGCCTAAAACTTTATTTTTATTAATGTCTTTACGTAAACGTCTTACGTTTCTATCTTCCACCATGATGGGCGGGATTTTGCTCGTGTTTGGGCTGGCTGTATATTTGCTTGTAAATTATCTTTTGTTAAAGCAAGTGGACGATATGTTACAAGCTGCAGCAGACGATATTGTAGGAGTGATGCAGGTTAATTCGATCGGGGAATTGAATATATTAAGTTTGCCGCCCTTGGATATTAATTCAAATGTAGTGGTGCAGGTTTGGGATACCAACGGCTCTTTGAAATCTGCTACCTCGAGTATCGGTATTTTGGGTGAGCCGCTTGACCCTATAGGCTTGCAAGCAGGCACTAATATTTATAATGAGACTGTGCTGGGCGGAAGCCATCTGCGCGTATTAAGTACTCCTTTGTACTTTGGTAATCATCCTATCGGTGTATTACAAGTTGCGTCGATCATGACCGTCGTTGATACAGCGCGTAATGATCTGATCTTTATCTTGCTGATCACAGCAATTGGCGCCGCCTTTCTTGCGGGGTTGGGTTCGTGGATTGTGATCGGACGCGCGCTCTCGCCGTTACAAATTATCACTGAAACCACAGACCAAATGAATCGCGCTGATGACCTTTCACGGCGCATCCCATATGATGGCGCGCAGGAAGATGAAATGGGTAGCTTGATCAATTCGTTCAATCAAACATTGGAAAGGCTGGAAACGCTTTTTACTTCACAGCAGCGTTTTTTGGCTGATGTGAGTCATGAGTTGCGCACCCCTCTAACTGTGATTAAAGGCAACGTCGATCTAATGCGCCGCATGAAATCCCTCGACAAAGAATCATTGAATAGCATCGATCAAGAAGCGAGCCGCTTAACCCGTATGGTGGTTGGTTTGCTTTTGTTAACGCAGGCTGATTCTGGAAAACTACCATTAAACATGACGGCTGTTGCATTAGATGAATTGATCGTGGAAGTTTTTCAGGAAATGCGTGTGCTGGCTGGCGATAAGGTTGTGATTAAGATTAGTGAGATTGACCAGCTGCAAGTGTTGGGAGACCGTGACCGATTAAAGCAAGTGTTATTAAATCTAGTTGCGAACGCAATTCAATATACGCCTCAAGACGGCGAAATTTATCTTAGCCTCGCCAAGGTGGGCGATCAAACTCGCATCATTGTGAGGGACACGGGGCCGGGTATATCGGCTGATGATTTGCCTCATATTTTTGAGCGATTCTATCGCGCCGAAAAATCTCGTACGCGCAGTAAGTTGACTGGGTTTGGGCTGGGGCTTTCTATTGCGCAATGGATCATTGAAAACCATAACGGGAAAATCACAGTTGAATCAAAAGAGGGGAAAGGCACAACTTTTGTGATTTGGATTCCGCTGGCAGTGTAGTTTTTAATTAGACTTAGTAACTCGCCATACGCAACCTAAGGCACCGTCCCACAGGTTTGAGCGGTTCAACAAGGTATTTCAAGGAGACCCTTCGACAGACAGGCTCAGTGCAACGCCTGCGGGACGTTCTTTGTATGCTTCGTTATTAACTCGCCTACGCAGAATCAAAATCTTTTTAACCAAAGAATGCCAAGGTTTTCATAAGATCAGTTATACAGTTGATTCTCTTTTGCTTTTACACACATACTCTGCCCATACTTCCAATACCAATCTAGTAAAGTCTGACTTTCAAGTAAGCCTTTTTGTGCGTCTGCATAGATCGGTGCGCCATAGTAGATGTAGCGTTTTGTTTCCTCTGCCCAGGTCCATTCGGGTTGGGTGATGATGCTGATGCCGCCGTTATAGCCTGCCATTGCAAGACGAACATCCCCGTTGGATGCTTTGAGCGCGCGGGATAAATAATCCAAGCCGCGGAAGGCGTTTGTTTCTGGGTTGTAGGGATTCTCTGATGGTGAGAAATGAAATGGCATGACTTGGAATAAACCCATTGCGCCGGCGCTGGATTGCACTAGTGAGTCGCCGCAAGATTCGATCTGCATGATGGTGGCGATCAGGTTGGGGTTGAGGGAAGAAGCGTTTGCCCAACGGGAAATATGCTCAGACCAATATTGAATCTCGGGCGTGAATAAAGGTGCGAGGCTGGAATTCTGATGAGTTTTTTGGATGGAATTATTAAGCGAAAACGATGCCAGTAAAATCCCAATGAATAAAACAATGAGTGGAGGGATAATAAAACAGCCGCAACCTTGCGCCGCGGCTGTTTTATTATCATATTTAATTTTTGGAGCGCGGGGCATGGTTCTCTCTTTGTTTGTGTATAGGTCTCGGCTCTAATGAGTGATAAGGTTGATCTATAAATTATGCGTCGTAGTGGCGGTCATTGTTGTTTTCATTTGAGCGCGCGCCGTACGAAAGGGGGTGATATGTTGGCTCATTTTTTGAAAATGAGGATTGTGTAGGTGCAGGGGTAGGCTTTGGTGCGGGGCGATAGGTGTTGCTGAGATTATTATTATTGGTAGCGCTATAAGAGTTTGCTGGGCGCGGCAGACTGGATGCGGGGCGTAGAACGGGTTGATTTACAGGTTGGTTGTACGCCGGGCGCGGACGCGGCTGGCTCTGTTGATTTTGTTGTTGGTATTGCTGCTGTTGGGCGGCGGGTCGGGGAGTATATTGTGCTTTTTCGGCAGTAGAGAAGAGACGATCTCCAGCCAAAGAAAACGTGCCGATCAGCAAAACGCGAATGAGCAAGACCATTGCCGCCAAAAAGATTGGCACCACTGTGGTCATATTCGCATTGCTGATCACTTGACCTCCGTCTAGATTTTGATTGTTGACAATCGCAACTGAAATACCCCACCAGGTAAGTGTGGCGTTGAACATGGCGGCGAGCAGCCATGCGCCAAAGAGATAATACACTTCTGCGGGTTCGTCTCTGCCTTGCTCGGGAGTGAAGATGCGCGCGATGCCGGCAAAATCGATACCGCAAAAGGCGATGGCGAGGGTGGTTGCCCAGCTAATGCCGGCAAATTCAAGATTGCCTAAGACATCGGCAAGAGCAAATTGGGTGGTGCTAAAGTTGAAGACTTCGAAGGCAAGCAGGGCGCTGATGATGATCATCCCCCAGGCGGCTCCGCGATTAAACTTGCGGTTGCGAAAGATGTCAGAAAAAACCTGCGCCAGTCCATCTCCGATATTACGACGATTGTTATTCATTTCAACCTCCTTCAGTTGAACGCAAAAGGAACGATGGCTGTATTATAGAACTTATGTTCTATTTTTGTCAAGAGGGAGAT
>VFJR01000040.1 GCA_009885945.1 Anaerolineaceae bacterium | reverse complement strand
TTTCTTTACTCGGCTATCCAACTAACCGAACAATAGAATGCACTGTACGCCAGTACAATCTGTACAACGGCATGGGCCAGCTTTTCTTTGGCAATACGGGCGGGAAGGAAGACGATACGGTTTCTTCAAAATAATTGTAAGCGCCGTTACCATCCCAGATAATGTCAAAGCCTTTGCCGAGCATATTTTTTACAAACGGATCTGCATCGTAGCCATTGTTTGTATAAGTGTTGTCATGCGCATACACATATTCAGGGTTTGGGTCAACATCAATTTCGTTTTCGTCAAAACCAATGGTTAAGTTGAATATAGCCAGGCCTGTGGTCTGATTGCCTGTGATGGTGTTGTTATATACTTCCACTTCATCCGCGGCGAGCACCAACAAGCCTGTGCCGGGCGGCAGTAATTCAGTGGTTGCGCCGGGGCGTGAAAAGTTTTTGCCGTTATTGTTTTCCACACGGTTATCATGCACCTTGGTGAATAAAGAAACCTTGGATGGCAATTGCGGCAAAAGGTCTATGAAAATTCCAACCGTGTTATCGTGGGCGTAGTTGTTATACACTTCGCCATTGACCGTATTTTCCAGTTCAATGCCGATCACGTTACCGTATGTTTCAGTATCGCGAATCACTACATCTTTCGATTTGCCCGCATAAATTGCCGCATCGTTCATTTGAGTTGCTTCGATGCGTTCGATCAAAACATCTGTACAGCGTACGGGGTAAACTCCATAGACACCAGTGTTTTCAATGTACATATCATGCAGATATACTTTTGTAGAGCCTTCCACCAGCACGCCGTTGGATGTGTAATTCTTCACTGCGAAGAAAGCCATTTCAAAATTATTTCCTGACGACACTACACCATCAGCACGGAATCCCTCGCCGTCAAACACGGGCCACTCGCCTTTGTCATTGGGGATGCCGACAAATTTAATATCAGACCAATCAATAAATACTGATTCTTTATAGATACCATAAGGGATTTCAATCGTATCGCCAGGACCAGCGCGATCAATTGCCTGTTGAACAGTTTCACCAGGACCCATTCGGACAGTCGTCGCTACATGCGTGGATACCGAACCTGATTCAGTTCCCTCAACATTTGCTTGTCTGGCAGATTCACGCCCGGGGTTGGCTAATTGCTTTGCAACCGGCAAACCTGACGGCACAGATGATGGGATTTGCGGCATGGCGCTTTCATCGGTCAAAGCATACATGAAGTTGACCAAGTCTTCTTTTTCTTGCGCGGTTAATTCGAAAGGAACAATTTGTCTATCAACATCAATTCCTTGGTCGCGTCCGCCGCCTTTGGCGTAAAAATCAACTACTTCTTCCAGCGTGGAGAATATGCCATTGTGCATGTAAGGAGCGCTTAATGCTACATTACGTAAGGAAGGAGATTTGAAAGCGCCGTCGCTGCCATCACTTGCAATCGCGGCTCGCCCGCTGTCATGTGCCTGCCCCTTAAGATCAGGCACGCCGGTGACGAAGAAGTTGTCGTTGCTAAAGGTGGGTGCGGCGTGACATTCAAAACAACGCGTTGAGGCAGAGCGGAAGAGAGATAAACCGCGGCGTTGAGAAGCAGTGAGCGCATCAACATTGCCTTTTGCATATGAGTCAAATGGGCTGTTTTGAGATGTGAGTGTGCGCTCAAATGCGGCGAGTGCGGCTTGAGTGTTTTCTAGGTTAACTGAATCTGCGCCGAAGGCTTTCTCGAATAGGGCAACGTAGGCGGGATTCGCTTTCAGCTTAGATTCGATATCTTGTTCAGAACCAGCCATCTCGTCTGCGTTGAGAAGCGGGGTTAGCATCTGCTCTTCGAGGCTGGCGGCACGCCCATCCCAAAAGAAAGAAGTTTCATAACCCACATTCCACAAGCTGAGTGTGTTGCGCGTTAAGGATTTGTCATCTGCGCCTTTTGCTTGTTGCAAGCCGTCACTAAAGCCAAGGCTTGGGTTGTGGCAGGTGGCGCAAGACATATCTTGATTTTTGGAAAGGATGGGGTCGAAGAAAAGCATGCGCCCAAGCTCTGCTTTTTCTGGGGATGTGTCACCATTAAGAGCGGGGAATTCGCGTTCCAAGCCGCTATAGGCGGGCAGGACACTGCTTGCGCCGGCGCCCCATTTATCTTCTGGCAATCTTGTTTCTTGGGGCAGGGGTTTGAACATGGCATAGGCAATGCCAACCAGCAAAAGAATGCCTAGGACTTGCAAAATTCTTTTTAAGTAATGTTTCATTGATTCTCCAATTAATTATTAGATTTTAGTAACTGCTCAGTCATCTGTTACATCCACAATCATGTCGCTGCGAGGCGCTCTTGATTTTAGCCGAAGCAGTCTCCTGATGATGTGAGATTGCTTACTCTGCGAGTACGAGGTCGGCGGGAAGAGCAAGAACCCGCCTCGCAAAGACATGGTTGAGCAGTTACCGATAAAGTCTATTCTATGGTCATCAAAAATAAGACCACAGCATCCAGCTCTTCACTGGTTAAGTCTTTGCCAAAGTTCTTGGGCATGGTATCTGCGAAGCCTTCTACAAGGTAACTGCCGGGCGAAATAATAGACGTTTCAAGATATGTGCGCGCATCATACCCTTCGACGCGGGTTT
>VFJR01000009.1 GCA_009885945.1 Anaerolineaceae bacterium | reverse complement strand
TGACGGTACAATTGATTGTGCCGGTTGCGCTTGAGCAGGGTTCCAAGTTCGCCATTCGTGAAGGCGGCTTGACCGTCGGCGCGGGTGTCGTTACCAAGATCATTGAATAAATAGAAAGTTGGTAAGTTAGTATGGCATCCAAAAAGAAAGATGTTCGTCCTGTAATCACTCTTCAGTGTAATGATTGCAAGGAACGGAACTATACCACCGAGAAGAATCGTCGTAATGATCCCAATCGGATGGAATTCAATAAGTATTGTTCGCGCTGTAGAAAACACACAGTGCATCGCGAAACAAAGTAGTTTTCTGGGCAGGGATTTTCCCTGCCCGTTTAGGCCAGTAGCTCAATTGGCAGAGCGCTCGTCTCCAAAATGAGAGGTTGCGGGTTCAATTCCTGCCTGGCCTGCCTAAGCAAAGAACGCCGCTTTTGTGCGGCGTTCTAGCCATAAGAAATAAAAGAAGGATAATAAAAGTGGCAGACAAATCAAAAAAACAAAACGCCATACAAATGTTCTTTCGAGAAACGACTGGCGAATTACGAAAAGTATCATGGCCTACTTGGCCAGAAGCACGTCGCCTTACTGGGCTTGTTTTAGTGGTGATGGTCATTATGGCTATATACCTTGGTCTTGTAGATTACTTTGCAAGCCAGTTATTAAGCTTAGCGCTTAGTTTCTAGTTAATAGTTGAATTGAGGCTGTAATGGATGAACTGGAACCACAAGAGCAGTTTGTAGAAGAGTCAATCGATGCCAAGCCAGAGGAACAGGTAGCTGCTCCTCGAGTTAAAAAGGCTGCATCTGCTCGCCGTTCCGAGAAGGCGATTCCCAAAGATTTGCCGCATGTTGAGGTAATCACGGAAGAACCTGCATGGTATGTGATCCATTGTTATTCTGGTTATGAGAATAAAGTGAAGCATAACTTGGAACAACGCATTGAGACGATGGGGATGAAGGATAGAATCTTCGATGTGATTATTCCAACACAGGAAGAAATTGAAGTTCGAGACGGAAAACGCCGTACAGTAGAGCGCCATATTTTCCCGGGATATGTTCTGGTTAATATAGCTCTATCTGAAGAATCTTGGTATGTTGTTCGCAATACACCTGGGGTGACCGGCTTTGTAGGCATGGGCAACAACCCTACGCCTTTACGCCCGGAAGAAGTTTCTCAGATTGTTAAACGTATGGAAGCCGAAGCTCCGACAGTCAAGGTTACGTATAAAGTGGGTGAGCGCGTTCGAATTGTGGACGGGCCTTTCAATGATTTCCGCGGTATGGTGGCTGAGATCGATATGGAGCGTACCAAGGTTCGTGTGATGGTAAGCTTCTTCGGGCGAGAAACGCCTGTTGAGTTGGATTTCTTGCAGGTTGAGAAGGCTTAAGGCGATAACGCCAACAAAGTAGGATAAAATCATTTAGTCAGTAGCAGACCTCAATCAGGTCTGATGCGTGGGAGGGTCTCCCAGTCAAAATAAAATGACCCGCTAAAACCACAAAGGAGTTTTAATCAAATGGCAAAGAAGTTTAAAGCAATTGTTCGTCTCCAGCTTGAAGCTGGCAAAGCCAACCCTGCGCCTCCAGTAGGTCCTGCGTTGGCTGGTCATGGTATCAATATCATGGCTTTTTGTAAGGAGTACAACGCCCGCACGTCGAACCGACAAGGCGAAGTTCTTCCCGCTGAAATCACTGTTTATACTGATGGTTCTTTCACGTTTGTGTTGAAGACCTCTCCTGCTGCAGTTATGCTTCGTAAAGCCGCAAAGGTAGAAAAAGGGTCTGGTGTTCCAAACAAGGAAAAAGTTGGTAAGGTGACCCGTGCACAGGTGAAGGAAATTGCGGAAGCGAAAATGAAAGATCTTAACGCGATTGACCTTGATGGCGCAATGAAACAAATCGAAGGCACTGCGCGTTCGATGGGTATTATCGTAACTGAATAATTTTGTGGGAGGGTGACTGCTGTTGCCTGCTTGCACCACGGAGGATAAAATGACAAAACACGGTAAGAAATACACTGCCGCTCTGGCAAAAGTTGATATTGATAAAATTTACTCCCCTCGCGAAGCGATGAAGCTTGTAAAAGAGACTAGCTTCACGAAGTTTGATTCGACAGTGGAAGTACATTTGCGCACTACTCTTGATCCACGTCAATCGGATCAGCAGTTGCGTGACGTGGTGGTTTTGCCGCACGGTTTAGGAAAAACTGTGCGCGTGTTGGTTTTTGCAACAGGTGAAGGTGCTGCGAACGCACGTGCAGGCGGCGCTGATTTGGTTGCAGATGACGACGAGACGATGAAGCAGATCGAGGGCGGCGCTTTGGATTTTGATGTTGCTATCGCTACACCGGATGCAATGGGTAAGGTGGGTCGCTTGGGTCGTGTACTTGGTCCGCGCGGTTTGATGCCTAATCCTAAAGCAGGGACTGTAGTTGGTCCTCAGGACATGGCTAAAGCAATTAAAGAAGCTAAGGCGGGTCGTGTTGAATTCCGTCTTGATAAGACTGCTAACATCCACGTCACTGTTGGAAAAGCGTCTTTTGGCGATGATCAACTTTATGATAATTATAATGCTTTGATGGAAGCGATCAATAAGGCGAAGCCTGCTGGCGCAAAAGGCATTTTTATTAAACGCATCACAATCGCCTCGACGATGGGTCCTGGAATAAAAGTGGACCCAATTGAGCATTTCGCAGGATCCGAGTAAAAATACTCGTTAACTGAAAGCCACTTCGCCCGTGAAGGCAGGCGTCCTTTGGTTTTGGTAAACCAGATGACTTAATTCCCTGCTTAGGTGGAGACAATAGTAAATTTTCTACCCGCCAAGGGTTGTTTACTTGAGTCTTTGCCAGTGAGTGTGGCAAAGACATTTTTATTGAAAGGAGGTAAAACCCTTTGGCACTTTCCAAGCAACGCAAAGAGGAAGCATTATCTGAATACGCAGATTGGGTAAAGCGTAGTCAGGCAGTCGTCCTTGTTGAATACACTGGTGTGAAGATGAAAGATCTGGATAAGATCCGCACCAAGATTCGTGAAACTGGCGGCGAATTCCATGTGGTTAAGAATACACTGGCGCGTCGCGCTTTCAAAGATAATGGAATGTCTATCCCGGACGATTATCTTGTAAAAAGCACAGCCATTTCTTTCGCATTTACGGATCCTGCTTCTACAGCAAAAGCTTTGAGCGATTCTATTAAAGGCAATGAATTCGTCAAGGTAAAAGGCGGCTTCATGGCTGGACAAGCTCTCAGTGCAGCACAAGTAAAAGCATTGGCAGAACTGCCCCCATTGCCAGTTGTACGCGCAATGTTATTGGGCGTTTTGCAAGCCCCGGCAAGCAAACTCGTTCGTACACTTGCAGAACCCGCTCGCGGTTTGGCTGCAGTTATCAAAGCGCACGCGGATCAAGTTCCCGCCGCCGCGTAGTTGTTTTAATCAATTCAAAAATTTATCACTTTCAAAAGAAAGTTAGGAGTATATACAATGTCTGATAAGCTCGAAAAACTCGTAGATGAACTTTCCACCCTCTCCGTCCTTGAGGCGGCTGATTTGGTCAAGAAACTCGAAGAAAAATGGGGCGTTTCTGCTGCTGCCCCTGTAGCTGTTGCCGCTGCTGGCGCTGCTGCTGCTGAACCTGTTGAAGAGAAGACCGAGTTTGATGTGGTCATCAAAGATGCAGGCGCAAAGAAAATTGACGTGATTAAGGTTATTCGTCAATTGACCAACTTGGGCTTGGGCGAAGCAAAGACCCTCGCTGAAACTGCCGGCTCCAAAGTCCTCTCTGCTGTTGGCAAAGATGCGGCAACCGATGCCAAGAAGAAGCTTGAAGAAGCTGGCGCATCGGTCGAAGTTAAATAAGACACATTACACAACAATAAAAAAGGACAACCTGCAAAGGTTGTCCTTTTTTATTAGAATATTGGGTCTGTATTTTCATTGATCAGCGGACAGCCTCTTAGAATATCTCGAATCTTGCGCGCTTCTACTTCCAAGCCTAGCACTTGAGCTGTAAAGCCATCTAAAAATATTTTTGTTGCTTCGTAGTTTTGCGTTCCGGCGAATTCCATTGCTTGTTGCCAATTCCAAAAAAACAGATTGCTTTTGCTGTGAAAAGATTGTAAGCATGGGGGTGGGACATCGGCAACATGTTCCTTGTAAATGATTCTGGCTTTTTCTGAGAATGCGGCATAGTCGATGGCGCTTTCCCGTCCATTTTTTATGGCGTTGTCCACTTCTTGAACGTCACTTAACAGGGATTCATAGCGCATGCCCGTTCGTAGTAGATAGTCAGTGACCTGATTGCAAACACAATCGGCTCGTTCTGCATATGTAGGGGTTGTAAAAGGGATTTCTGGCGTTGTGCTGGGGGAGAGTTCCACAATAACTACAGGAGTATTGTTGCTAGTGGGTGGTTTTAGAAAATCGTAAAAAATAAATATACTAATGCCAAAGAGTAAACACAAAGAGACTATCGCTCCACCTGCGAGAATGTATGTATTTTGTTGGGATAAACCTTTAATTTTAAACTGAGAAGATGATATCTTTTTGCTAGGTTTCGGCGAGGATTCTACTGGTGGTGAGAATGATCTGCCTTCTAGATTTGCCAACTCTAATTTTGCGCGCTGGTTGTTTGGATTGAATTCCAATACTTTTTGCAGACAATAGATTGCCTCTTCCTTATTTTCTGCGGCGCGAGCATAAGCGTACCAACCATCTTCAAGTTGTGGATTATTAGGATCCGCCATGAGAATATCTTCAAGGATCTGACGGGCTGTTTGTTTATCGCCTTTATTTAGAGATTCTATTGCTGTTTGGATTTGCTTTGAATGATCTGACATGGATTCTCTCTTTACAAAAATCATACCATACCAAATAAAAAAAAGACGGTTCTAAATGAACCGTCTTTTTTTGCTGCTCTTCTTTTTTAGTGAACGCCCATTTTGCGAATGACCATTACTACTTTGCCGCCAATATCGAGCGCGGCGTTCTTGCCTAGCATAATTGGCTTCATGGTTGGGTTGGCGGGTTGCAGACGGTAACCATCTTTTTCTTTGAAGAAGTACTTTAGTGTGTACTCGTCATCCACACGAATGGCAACCATTTCTCCGTTGCGGGCTTCCTTGGCGGGCTTCATGACCACGATATCGCCGTCATTGATCATGGCGTCAATCATGGAGTCGCCATCCACTTGTAAGGCAAAAAGGTCATTGCCTTTTTCTTTGGAAGGGAGCAGGCTGCGCGCAATTTCTACGGCTTCGTATTCGTTTTCATTATGGTAATTGATACCGGGCTCTGGCACGAGCAGAAGCGGACCTGCGGCAATTGGACCAAGCAGGGGTACTTTCAAGGTTTCTGCTGAAGCATTGGAGCCGGTTACTTGCAAGCCGCGAGAGATCTTGCGGTCTCGTTTAATCAGCCCTTTGTCTTCTAACTGGTCAAGATAGTAATTAACCACAGAAGTAGATGAAATACCACAGTTTTCGCCGATTTCGCGAATGGACGGGGGGTGCTTGTGAACGCGTTGATATTCCTGTATAAAATTCAGGATTTTTTCGTGGCGTTCGCCTAGACCTTTGCTTTTTCTAACCATCATCATAGATAAAACCTCCTGAGCATGATTAACCGCTCATTTGTGCTATGAATGATACTCGAACGCTTGTTCTGTGTCAAGACGTGAAAACCTTGCAGTTTTTGATAGTTACAACCAAGTGCGGCGGCGCATCCAAAAATACATAATGATTGGAGTAAGCAGCATCAAGCTGACGGTTGAATAAAAGATGATGGGCAGAGTCCAGCTTTCGTAAGGCGGATTCGCGGCGAAAAAATTCATCCCGAAGAAACCCGTTACAAAAGTCAGAGGCATGAAGAGGGTTGTGATGATCGTTAGGGTTTTCATCACTTCGTTCATGCGGTTATTGATTACTGAGAGGTAGGTATCTAAGGCGCCGCTGACGAGATCACGCAGACTTTCATTAACATCATGCAGCCGCACCAGATGATCGTAAATATCGCGGAAGAAGATACGGTCTTTGCGGTCTATGACGTGATAATCATCACGCGCCATTTTGTTGAGCACTTCACGCTGAGGTAGGAGAATGCGCCGCATTGCAAGCAAAACGCGCTTAAGCGTGAACAATCTGGATAATGTCTTTGGGCTGGGTCTGCTAAATACCTGATCTTCGATTATGTCTATTTCTTCATCAATTTTTTCGATGATAGGCATATAGTTCATAACCATGATGTCGATTATTTTATAAAGCAAATGATCTGCACCGTCCTGGGTATACCTTGCGTCTCGTTGGGAGGCTGTCCAGGCTTCATCTATGGAAGAGATGGGGTTGTCGTGATGGGTGATGACGTAGTTGTGCCCAAGGAAAATATCCAGTTCGTCAATCTCGGTATCCCATGGCCCTGATTTTTCAACAAGGTGCATATAGTTTAAAACTAAATAAATGTATTCACCCCAATCGTCAATTTTTGGGGCATGAGTTTCTTGTAGGACATCATCAATGGCGAGCGGATGAAAACCAAAGCTTTGTAAAATAGGTTGTGTTGTTTCAGGTGATTCGGAAATGAAATCTACCCATAAAAGTCCTTTTTTATCACGTAACAAACCTGGGAACTCTGATGGGGCTATTTCAGTGCGGATCGGTTTTTTTGGGGAAAAGAAAAGGGTGCGGATCATAAAACTCCAAGTGTTTATTCTTTGATAGTCTATTTTATAACAAGAATTCGTTTTAAGTAACTGACCTTACGCATTTAAGGATAACGCCCCGCAGGTTTGAGCGGTTCAACAAGGTGTTTCAAAGAAACCTGCGGGACGTTCCGCGTAAGGTCAGTTAAGTAAAAAAGCCCAGCTATTAAAACTGGGCTTTTTTACTTGATTATGCAGAAATGGTTTGTTTTTCTGTCGGTGCTTTTTTCTTTTCCATTTGGAAAGTTAACTTGCTGCTTGCCTCATCTACATCCACTGCCACCACGGCTCCATCTTTGAATTTGCCGCTGAGCAATTCCATCGAAAGCGGGCTTTCTAAATATTTTTGAATGGCTCGGCGTAATGGGCGCGCTCCAAAGGCATTGTCGAAACCTTCTTTGGCAAGCCACTTGCAGGCGGCATCACTCAATTGTACAAGAATGTTATGTTCGTTCAAACGATCTTGTACTTCCTTCATTTGCAATACAACGATCTCAGCCATTTGATCAATCGTCAACGGTGAGAACATGATAATCTCATCAATGCGATTGATAAACTCGGGGCGGAAAGCGCCTTTCAAGGCTTTTTCAATTTTCTCGTGCGCATCGCGCTCATCATCTGATGCTGCTTTTTGTAAAAAGCCTAAAGAGCCGGCTTTCTTCACATATTCAGTACCTAGGTTTGAGGTCATGATCAGAACCGTATTGCGGAAATCGACAACTTTGCCCTGACCATCCGTCAAACGGCCGTCATCTAAAATTTGCAGGAGAGAGTTCCAAACTTCAGGATGTGCCTTTTCAACTTCATCGAACAAGACCACGCGATAGGGGCGGCGGCGGACGGCTTCAGTTAATTGACCGCCTTCTTCATAGCCAACGTATCCGGG
>VFJR01000007.1 GCA_009885945.1 Anaerolineaceae bacterium | reverse complement strand
AGCCACCTTACTGTTTCTCAACTAACTTTTCGCATTCGCAAATTGCTGGAAGGTGATGCCGAGTTGCAGGATGTATGGGTCGAAGGGGAGATTTCTAACCTTTCACGGCCTGCTTCGGGGCATATTTATTTCACACTTAAAGATAAAAATGCATCGCTAAAATGTGTCATGTGGAAAACTGATGCTGTGCGCGCTCGCCCCAACATTCAAGACGGCGCGGCTGTGGAAGTACATGGCAAAATTGCTGTATATGAACCGCAAGGGCAATATCAATTAATTGCAAATATTATTCAGCCAAAAGGGCAGGGCGAGTTATATCAAGAGTTCATGCGTCTTAAATCCATGCTTGAGGCAGATGGTATTTTTGACAGCGAGCGTAAACGCCTTATTCCTGAGCTTCCAAAAATAATTGGTATTGTCACATCTGCAACGGGCGCGGCGTTGCGTGATATGCTCAACACACTGCGCCGCCGTTTGCCTCTTGTTCGCGTTATTCTTGCGCCTGCGCCTGTTCAAGGTGTGGATGCTCCTCCTGCCTTGGTGACTGCGATTCAATTAATTAATAAACAAAACCCCGATGTAATTTTGCTGGCGCGCGGCGGCGGTTCTATTGAAGATTTGTGGGCATTTAATGACGAGCGTGTTGTGCGCGCAGTTGCCGATTCAAAGGCGCCGATTATTTGTGGTGTAGGACATGAAACAGATTTTACTCTCTGTGATTTTGCCGCTGATTTACGCGCCGCAACGCCCACCGCCGCCGCAGAACTTGCCACTCAAACTACCATCGATGACCTTGCTGAGCAACTTACGCATTACGCGTCACGCATCACAAATTTAACCTTAGGCTTGCTCGCTGACCATCAAGCCTTAATCTCATCCCTAACAGCGCGCCTCAAATATGCATCTCCCGAAAGAAGAATTCATTTTGAATCTCAACACCTAGATGAACTCTCCCGCCGCACAGTTTCTGCGCTTATCCACCGTTTGCAATTGCAATCTGAAAATATGACTGGAATTTCCAAACGGTTGCAATCATTAAATCCCACAAGTATTTTATCGCGTGGATATGCTATCATCACCCGCAAAGAAGGCGGCGCACTTGTCTCAAAAGTAGCACACGCTCAAGGTGAAATGAAAGTTCGTGTGAGCGATGGTGAGTTTGAAGTAAATCGTAAATCGGGTTTCGATACGCCGCAAAAATAAAAAACGCGGCTACTCAACCGCCAATGGAGCGTTTATGGCAAAATCAACTGTTAAAAAATTGGAAAAACCAGTCGAAGAATTATCCTATGAAGAGGCGTTGGCTGAACTTGAGGGAATTGTAGATTCACTGGATGAGGACGCTTCGCAGAATCCACTTGAGGAGGCGATGAAGCTGTTTGAGCGGGGTCAGGATTTGGTTAAGTATTGTGGCGCGTTACTTGAGTCAGCTCAGCTTAAGGTGCAGAAAATTTCCGGAGAGTCACTCATCCCATTTGAGGAAGAATCTGAATGATTTTTGATCAATTAATACACAATAAAGTTTTGGTTGCAGTGCTAATCGGTTGGCTGTTGGCGCAGGTTTTAAAAGTGCCTACTGAGTATTTGCGTTCACGCCGCTGGCTGTGGGCAATGATATTTGCCGCGGGCGGGATGCCATCTTCGCATACAGCTTTGCTGGTTTCTGGCACGATCGCTACCGGTTTGTATCAAGGGTTTGATACGCCAATGTTTGGGATTGCGGTTGCAATTACGATGATTGTTGTACATGATGCGGCGGGGGTTCGGCGCCAGGCGGGCATCCATGCCGAGCGAATCAATGTGTTGTTTGGCGAATTACTCAAAGGTCACATGTGGGATGAAAATGATTTGAAAGAAGTAATTGGTCATACGCCCCTTGAAGTGGTTGGTGGGATTTTGTTGGGATTTTTTGTAGCAATTACGCAATGGCTGATTTGGCACTAGAGTTACTTTAACCGTTTTGGTAGCAACTTTCCTCTTTCTTCTTTTCTATTCAAAGAAGAAAGAGGAAAGTTTTTTTAATTTCTTTTCAGCCTTCTTGAAATCCCATTCACAATAAATTGTAATTCTGGCAGGCGCAATATAAATAAAATGCCAAAGTAAATTATTCCGCCGAGGATGACGCCAAGAGGGGCAATAAGCCATGTGTTGAAATCTTTTGCAAGCCTGAGCCAGCCAAATAAGGTGAAAGACATTCCTAATGCGGCAATTAATGAGGGGATTGCTCCGCGTAAAATATGATTGCCTTCAATTCCGTTCAATCGTTTTCGCATGACCACAAATAATACGACTGCTTCAAGCGCGGTGGCTGTTGAGTTTGCTAATGCCAATCCGCCGTGTGGCATCCAGCCGAGCGATGTGAATAACTTTGCGAAGGTAATGCTGAAGATCACATTGAGCGTCATTGCGATTATCCCGATGATGACTGGAGTCTTTGTATCGTGTTGAGCGTAAAAGGCGCGGGTGAGGATTTCCATGATGGAGTGTCCTACCATGCCTGCCGCGTACCAAAGCAGTGCCCAAGAAACAATTTGTACAGAGTTTTCGTCAAATGCGCCGCGCTGATAAAGCAAGGCGATCAACGGCTGACGCAAAATCATTAGCCCTATGCTGGCAGGCAATGCCATCAGGATAATTCCGCGCAGGGATGCGGCGAGCGAGGCGCGCATTTCATCTTGTTGACCAAGTGCGTGTTGTGCAGAAAATGTCGGCATTGCGGCGATGGCTACGGATTGAGCAATAGCGGCTTGTGCCATCAGCATGAGCGAGAAACCATAATATAAGCCAGAGACACTTCCGCTGGGCATTTGAGAGGCGAGCCAGGTGTTGACCCAAAAATTTAATTGCACGATGGCAACACCGAGTAAGCGAGGTCCCATGAGGAGGAACACTTGGCGGACGTGGGGAGTGAGTTGAAAGTTGAAAGTTGAAAGTGGCAGGTTACCAGCGAGTTTAAGTAATGATGGAAGTTGTACGAGTAAATATAAAATTGAGCCGATCACTACGCCCCATGCCAGCCCGTAGATTCCCAAAGTAGGGGAGAGAAATAGCGCGCCAAAGATGATGCCAAGTTGATAAAGCGCGGGCGTGAGCGCGGGAATTAAAAAGATTTGATGCGCGTTGAGAATGCCGACAATTAATCCGCCGAGACCGAAGAGGATGGCAGAGATCAATTGGATGCGCAGTAATGCAACAGTTAAGGCAAAAAGCTCGGGGTTGGTGGAAAGTCCGGGGGCGAGGGCGAAGCGCACAACTTGAGGGGCGAAAAAAGCAGTTAACGCGGCAAGCAGGCTGAGGGTAAGTGTGACCGCGTTGGCTAAAGAGGCGGCGAGTTTCCAGGCGGAATCTTTTTCGTCTTTGGCGAGTAATCCAGTGAATGTTGGAATGAATGCAGACCCAAGCGCGCCGCCTGCGACCAATAGAAATAAAGTTTCGCTGACTCGGTTGGCGGCGAAGAAGGCATCCAGTTCTGGTGAGGCACCGAAGGTGCGCGCAACGATGATGCCGCGAATTAATCCCGCGATTTGTCCCAATACGATGGCGATCATAATCGTGCCTGCCGCGCGGGCGATTTGTTGATTAGCGTTTTGTTCCATAGATAAGGATTATATTATATGCGGGTATAATCATAATTATTACTCAATATGATTATGTTGCCGAAGTCTTTTTGACTACGCCTGCATTTCTTTTGAGTTTTTTTTGAAAATACTTCTCAATTAGCGTAGTTAAACCTGATTGGTTTCGAAAAAATATTCAAAATCTTATGAGTGAATTTGCATTGTTAGTGCTTGTCTATTAGGCATCTATAAGAACAGGAAGCTAAAGTATGCAGCGAATTAGTCAATTTCTCAATATAAAACACGGCGAAACCCGCATGGTCTCACTTGTGATTGGCATTATGCTTTTCACTGCTGGCGGAGCGGCATTGGGCGGCACTGGCATTGAAACTTTATTTATCAAGCGTTTTGGTGTAGATTACCTGCCCTATATGTTTTTGGGTTTAGGGCTTACCAATATGCTCACATCTTTTGGGGTTTCTGCATTCCTCAGCCGCGTGCCGCGCGCTATACTTTATATTACCCTGCCTCTCATCCTTACAATTGTACTTATCGGAGCAAGGATCGCCCTGATTACAGATTTAATCTGGGTGTACCCAATCCTATGGCTTGGTAAGGAAATTCTCAACTCATTGATCGGTTTACTAGTTTGGGGCGTAGCGGGGTTTGTTTGTGATGCTCGCCAAGCAAAACGTCTTTTTCCTATTTTTAATGCCAGCCGCATTTTAGGGCAAGTCATTGGCGGTTTTTTGACAGGGGCGTCGGTGGCTGTAATTGGCACCGATAATCTAATCTATATTTGGTCAGGCGCCATGCTCATCACATTTTTTCTGGTGATGACATTACTTAAAAATTCACAAGTCACACAATTCTTTAGCAAAAAATCAAAACGAAAAGCCCCCTCTGTTACTAAAGAAATTCGACGTGGTTTTCAATATGTGCGCAATTCACCTTTGTTGGTTTCAGTATCCCTTGCGGCTATTTTATTTTCGGTGCTTTATTTTTCCATTTCATTACCATTTTCACGCGCAGCAACAGAAAACTTTCCCGATGAAGCTGGATTGGCATCCTTCCTTGGTGTATTTACCGGTGTCAGTACAGCCGCCGCTTTTTTAGCATCATTATTTATAGCAAATCGTTTTTTTGTACGGTTTGGAATTATGACCGCGCTTCTTTTGCTCCCGCTCATTTATCTTGGCGGATTTGGCGTGATGATTATTTCTCCTGCTTTCCTAGTCATAATTTCATTTCGTTTTATACAAACCTTATGGCTTTCTGGCATGGCAGACCCAGCCTATCAAGCTATGTTCAATGTAGCCCCTGCCGAACGGCGTGATCAAGTGCGTGCGTTTATTGATGGCGTGCCTGGGCAGGCAGGTACATTTATTGCAGGCGGTTTGCTCATTGTAGGCGATCGGTTTTTAACACCTGCGCAGTTAGCGTGGATTGGATTTATTGCGGCAGTTTTATGCACCAGCGCCATTTGGAAAGCACGCCGTGGATATAACGAAGCTCTTTTGGATGCTTTACGCGCAGGCAAACCGCAATTATTCTACACAGAAGGGGGATCCCTCACGGGTTTGCAAAATGATGTTTCTGCGCTCGCAAAAATTATTAAGGCGCTGAATGACCCAGACCCCGCCATTCGGCGCGTTGCCGTTGAAATTCTTGGTTATTTGCCTACGCAAGGCGTACATAGTTTGCTGGTGCAATCATTACACGATTCAGATTCAATAGTACGCGTTGAATCTTTAAGAGCTTTAGCTACCTCAAATGCCACTACTGCTTTATTGGATATCGCCGCCTCTCTCTCTGACCCTGAGCCTGATGTGCGTACCGAAGCAGTTTCCACGCTTTCGCATCTTGCTGGCTTTGCGCCTGGCGTTTTACATTATCTACATCCGATGCTTGATGACCCAGATCCGCAAGTGAGTACGCGTGCGGCTGTGGCACTGCTCAAATTGCCAATCACTGGCGCTATCGAAAATTTAATTCTTACACAGGCAAAACAATTTTTACGAAGCACAGCGGCGATGGGCGAGCCCTCTGCACGCATTGCAGCGATTGGCGCTCTTGGCGAATTAAAAGACAGCGAGCTTTTTGTCTTTCTTGAAAACGAAATTAAAGACCAAGCAGAATTTCCTGATATTCACCGCGCCATACTTAAATCTTTGGTGCAGATTAATCCCAGTAATGCTATTTCTCATTTAATTATAGCGCTTTCTTCTCATGATACACGCATACAAGAAACGAGCGCATCCTTGCTGGGTAGTATTGGAGCCGAAGCGATTCAGCCGACGCTTAACGTATTAATGCAACTTGAATATGAAGATGGTGCATTGCTTGCTCTTTATGAATTGCCGCCTCCTCCATTAAAACCGATGGAAGCTTATATTCGTATGGCAGTAGAACGCGCGGAACGCCACGAAAACCAAATGCGCCAGGTCAGGCTTGAGGTCAAGACAGATGCGGGCGAATTTTTAGCAAATCAATTGCATGAAAAATCCAAAGAGTCGGGAATTCGGGCATTACAGGCGATTGGATTGATGGAAGACCGCGAAGCAATGTCTTTGGCGGTGGATACTTTGCGTTGGAGTGATACATCGCAAAGAGCCTTAGGCTTGGAAATTTTAGATGAGTTGAGTGAAAAGTGGCGCAACAGTGTACGCCCGCTGATGAGCCTGTGGGAAGAAATTGAAGAGCCTACTGTAGTTGATCCTGATATATGGAAAACTTTGCTTGCAGACCGCGACCCTTGGGTACGTGCCTGCACAGCGTATGCTTTAAGAAAAATTAATAACAGTCTGTTTGCGCCTCAATTGGATAAAGTATTATTTGAAGATCATGATGCCCTTGTACGTATTGCCGCCCAACCTGTAGGAGATTCAATGGAAAACTATCACACCTTAACTTTAATGGATCGTATTCTGTTTTTTAAGCGCGTACCTTTATTTGAAAAACTTTCCCCCGCAGATTTAAAGCAAGTAGCGCTGATCGCAGAGGAATCTTTTTTTGCTAGCGACGAAGTATTTGCAGAAGAAGGCGAGCAAGGTGACATGTTGTATGTGATCGTTTCTGGGCAGGTAAAAGTAACCACCGTAGATGCTAATAACAATGAAGTGGAATTGGCGCGCCGTGATGTGGGCGAGTATGTAGGCGAAATGTCTGTGATTAACCGTGAGCCGCGTGTAGCCAATTTAACCGCAGTCAATGATGTGCATGTTTTGTGCATTTCTCAAAAAGCATTTAACTCACTATTGCATGACCGCCCGGATGTGAGTATGAGCGTCATAAAAGTATTATCAGATCGTTTAAAACAGGTGAATAACTTGGTGGAAGAATTATCCAGTAAATCTAAATAACTGACCGTATGCAGAATCAAAATCTTTGTCACCGCCACCCTCTAAAGAGGGCTAAGGCGCAAAGAGCGCCAATTTTTTGAAAGTTCGCCAAGAAAAGCCCTTGGCGAACTTTATCTAGCCTTGGCGTCATGGCTACTTGGGTTCATGCGTAAGGTCTGTGATTAACCTAACCACAGGAAACAATAATGAAACAGAACAGCTTTATCTTTTCTATTATATTAATTACATCGCTTTTGTTCGCTTGTGCACCAGCTTCTGTTGATCCTGTACAATCACAAGCATCTCAGAATAATTCAGTATCTTCGCAGTTTACAGAGATTTCTTTGAGCGCTGGTTTTGGCGCTGGAAATTCTACGCTGGAAATTTATTTCACCGACCCGCAAAGTTCGCTCTCTGCGCAAAAAACTGGCGGAGCAGATGTTCCGCTGGTGGCAGCAATAGATTCAGCGCGATTAAGCATAGATATGGCAGTTTATAGCTTGAGCCTCGATAGTGTTCGGTACGCTTTGATCAATGCCTTTGAGCGCGGCGTGCAGGTTCGGGTTGTGATGGAATCGGATAATTTGGATCGTTCGGACCCGCAAAAGTTAATAGATGCAGGTATTCCTTTGATTGGTGATCGCCGTGAGGGATTAATGCACGATAAATTTATTGTCATTGATCACTCTGAAGTATGGATGGGTTCGCTGAATTTTACCGATTCTGGGACTTATGAGGACAACAATAATCTTGTGCGGATTCGCTCTGTGAAATTGGCTGAGAATTACACCCAAGAATTTGAAGAAATGTTTGTGGATGATAAATTTAGCGACGATATCGCGCCTGATACGCCGAATCCGCGTGTGACTTTGGATGGGATTCCATTTGATAATTATTTCTCGCCAGATGATAAACCCGTCAATGCTTTATTGGATTTGATCAACGAAGCAAACAGCAGTATTTACTTTATGGCATTCTCCTTTACATCTGATGCGCTTGGGCAGGCAATTCGCGCCCGTGCCGAAGATGGGCTTACAGTGCAGGGTGTCATGGAAGAACAGCAGGTTAACTCAAACCAAGGCACTGAATTTGATCAATTTAGCTCTGCAGGCTTGGATGTTTATCGCGATGGCATTGAGGGTCAGATGCACCATAAAGTAATGATCATTGACGAAAGTATTGTGGTTTTTGGCTCTTATAATTTCACCACCAGCGCAGAGACCAGAAATGATGAGAATTTTCTGGTTGTCTATAGCGATGAGGTTGCGGCACAGTTTCTAGCAGAATTTGAAAGAGTGTATACGCAGGCGCAAAAATAGCTTTTAAGCTAAATACTGCCTACGACGGGCTTTCCAAGTTGGTTTTGGAGAGCCCGTAACTTTTTAAGGGGATATTCGACTATATAGATAGAATTTCATATTTTTAGAACCCAGGAGATTATTCGCAATGAAAAATATATTTAGCATGCTTCGGTTTATGATTGTTCTTGCATCCCTTCTGCTGGCTGCTTGCAGTGGTGCTCCAGCAAAGCAAAATGACAATAATTTTGGGGGAAGCAAGGGATTGGCTTCTCATAATGAGATTGAAGGTCAAATTGAATCTATTAATGGCGATGAATGGACTGTAAATGGACAAACCTTTACAGTTGCGCCAGAGTTTTTGGGCGATGAAACATTTGCTGTGGGTGATACCGTTGTTTTGGAATTAGAAGCATTGGATGACGGGACCTTTGTTGTGAGCGGTGTTGATGATAAAGCTGATGATGAAGCATCGGATGATAGTGAAGATATAGACGAAGATGTAGATGAAGATGAGTCTGAAAGCGAAGACGAATCTGAAGACGAATCTGAAGATGAAGATGAAAATGAAGACGAAAGTGAAGATGAAGACGAAAGTGAAGATGAAGACGAAAGTGAAGATGAATCTGGAGACGAAGATTCAGGCTCTGGCGGATAAGTGGAAATAAAGAATTAAAAAAAGATGTCATTGCCCAGGGTAATGACATCTTTTTTTGCGCGCTGCTGATATACTCAAAGTGAAACGGAATATTAAACGATAGTTGATTTCATTTTGAACGAGCGCTAATTCTCTTATGTTTTCCATTGATGAAAATGATGTAATAAAAAAACTACAAAATTTGGATTCGCAGACGATTGGCGCGATCTATGACAGGTATTATCTTGAAGTTTATCGGTATGCCCTTTATCGTTTGGCAGATGAGCAGGTTGCAGAGGATTTGGCAAGTGATGTCTTTGTGCGTTTGCTCGAGGCTGTGGACAAAAATCGGGGTCCACAAAACAACTTGAAGGGTTGGCTGATCGGCACCGCCTCTCATCTGATCACAGACGAATTGCGTAAAAAATATCGCAGACCCACAGAGGCTATTTCAGATTCGTTCCCTGATCTGAGACCAGGCACTGCTTCAGAAGTAGATGCGCGTGAACAAAAATATATACTTCAAGGCGCTCTTGCCAAATTAACCGATGAGCAGCAACAGGTACTTTCTTTGCGGTTTGGGCAAGAATATTCATTGGAAGAAACAGCGGTTATTTTGAAAAAAAATGTAAATGCTGTCAAAGCTCTTCAGTTTCGTGCATTGGCGGCTCTTCAGCGTGTGATTGGCAAGGTGAGCGATGAATCATAATTTATTTGATATTCTCGAAATTTGTCTGCAGGAAATAGAAAATGGAAAAGGGCTTGAAGAGACCCTTGTCCAATTTCCTGATGTTGCAGATGAATTGCGCATCATGTTAAAAGCTGGACAAAGATTGCGCGCCTCATCTGCCGCTATGCCATCTCAACAAGCTATGATGCAGGGACGTACTAAAGTATTGCAGCGTGCCGCGCACTTGCGTGAACAAAAACTTGTGTCACGCCGCCCGATGCTCTCTTTGTTTCAGCGATTTTCATTAACGTTTAGTGTTTTGACTGTGCTGCTTGCCAGCGGTACGGGGTTGGTCAGCGCTTCTTCGGGCGCATTGCCAGGGCAAAATTTATACTCTGTAAAACGGACTTGGGAAGATGTGCGTTTGTTGTTTGTAACAGATCAATTTGCGCGCATCGTATTGGAAAATGAATATGAACAAGAGCGTTTGCACGAAGCCAATGAATTACTGGCTGAAGGTCTTTTTGCCGAGGTACGGCTGGAAGGCGTGGTCTTAGAACAAAACGGAAAATTCTTTATTTCAGGTTTGCCTGTTTTGGTAACTGCTGAAACAAAAGGATCGTTGAGCAATGGAATTATGGTTATTGCCACAGGCAGTACGAATGAAGATGGGTTGGTTGTGCTTAGCAGTATTGAGTTGTTGCCGCCGGGCTCTATTGTGCCGCTAGGCAAAGCTTTGAAAGCAGAATCAGATGAGCATGACGGCTTTCATATTGAAGGGCACATCCTTTTAATGCAGGGAAATACAATTACTATTAATCACCAGCTTGTCTATCTTGAGAATACAACCATTAATGGAAACCTGACTATTGGGCTGGAAGTAGAAGTGGAGGGCTATTTTTCTTCTGATGGCAGATTTGTAGCCACAAAAATAGAACTGGAAGATTCAGACGAAGGAACTACAGGTGGTAATAATGGCAATGATGATATTGAAGATGATAGCATAGACCATAGCGGCAGCAGTACTGATGATAATAGCGGAAGCGGATCAAGTAACAGCGGGGTAGAAGAACCTGATGCCCCGGACGAGCCTGATGAACCCGATAATTAACACTCACAGCGCAAGGAAAATCCTTGCGCTGTATTTTTTTATGTTGCCATTTGACATAAAATAGAGTACATTAAGACTGTTAGCACGCACGTTCTAAATCAAGCGAGTACAAAAAACAAAATGCAAGGAGAAAACATCCATGGCAGAAGACTCTTTTTATCTCGGAAAAATCTTTGACCTCAAAGCAGGCAAGCTAAGTAAAGAACTCGTAGAATACGATCCTGCAGACTTAACCACTCACGCCGTTGTAACAGGTATGACAGGTTCTGGCAAAACAGGCTTATGCATCGGCTTGCTCGAAGAAGCCGCTTTACAAGGCGTGCCTGCCATCATCATTGACCCTAAAGGCGATCTCACCAATTTACTTTTGCACTTCCCAGAGCTTATGCCGCAAGATTTTCAACCTTGGATTGACCCTGACATTTCACGCCGCACGAACAAATCTATGGAAGATATTGCAGACGAAGCCGCAACTGCATGGCAGACTGGATTAAAAGAATGGGGCATTAGCAACCAAAGATTAAACGATTTAAATAATGCAGTAAAGTTCGCCATCTACACCCCAGGCTCAGACGCCGGTATTTCCGTCAGCGTACTTTCATCCTTGGCGGCTCCCAAACTTAATTGGGAAGATAACCGTGAAGTATTGCGTGAACGTATTTCAAGCACAGTCACTGCCTTGCTAGGGCTGGTGGGCATGAATGACATTGACCCCATTCGTTCGCGTGAACATATTTTGCTCTCCAATATTTTCGAAACACATTGGAGCGAAGGCAATGACCTTGATCTAACAGAATTAATTTTACAAACACAAACACCGCCATTTAAAAATCTCGGCGCATTTCCAGTAGATACATTTTTCCCTGCCAAAGACCGCATGGAACTTGCCATGACCTTAAACAATATTCTCGCCGCCCCCGCATTTGAAACCTGGCGCGAAGGTCAAGCATTGGATATTCAATCCTTGCTGTTTACCGCAGAAGGACAACCACGTCATAGCATTTTCTATCTCGCGCATCTCTCCGATGGCGAGCGTATGTTCTTCGTTACTCTTTTGCTTTCAGCGGTAGAAACATGGATGCGCACACAAGCAGGTTCTAACTCCTTGCGCGCCATGCTTTACATGGACGAAATTTATGGTTACCTGCCTCCTACTGCCACACCGCCTTCCAAAGGTCCGCTGTTACGCATGTTAAAACAAGCGCGCGCATTTGGGCTGGGTTTATTATTAGCAACCCAAAACCCAGTAGATATTGATTACAAAGCCCTCTCTAACACAGGCACATGGTTAATTGGTAAATTACAAACCGAACGCGACAAGAATCGTTTGCTAGACGGGCTCGAAAGCGCCGCTGGCGGTATTCCCCGCGCCGCAATGGATAAATTAATTTCAACGCTTGGCAAGCGCATGTTCATTTTGCACAATGTCCACGCCAAAGCGCCCATCGTTTTTCAAACCCGTTGGACGATGAACTTCCTCGCGGGTCCACTTACACGCAATCAGATTCCCGCGCTTAACGAATTAGTCCACGCTGATACAGCGCTTCCTTCCGCGCCGAAAGCTGATTCTGTTTCAAGAGGCGGGTCTGTCGCCTCTGCCGAGCCCGCTTCCGTTGAATCTTTTCAGCCAGTAAAAATTGTTTCTGCCGCATCATCAGCCCTCCCTGAGTCTGAAGCGCCGATTGAAAATCGTAAAGCGGCATCTGCAGTGAATCAAAAACCTGATGGAACTTCATCAACCAAGCCGACCATTCCCGCAGGTGTGCGCGAGTATTATTTGCCCCAAAATTACAGTATGCCCGAAGCCTTCAAAGCCGCACAGCGCGCCATGCCCAACCAAGCTATGATTCAAGCAATCATGTATCGCCCCACATTACTCGCCGCCGCACAGATTCGATTTTTGGATCGTAAATTTGGCGTAGATACCAGTGAGATTCGCGTTGTGATTGTGGAGGCGCCAGACAAAAACGGCATCGTTCGCTGGGATGATTTCCTTAATAATGTTTCCGTCGAAAATCTTGATTCTGCGCCTACACCGCAAGCCCGCTTTAGCATGGTGGACGCACCGTTGAATGACGCCAAACGCGTGACTGCTTTGCAAAAAGACTTTGCAGATTGGGTCTTGCGTAATTCAGCTGTTACCGCGCGCGCCAACACCAAACTGAAAGTGTTTGCTGGACCCGATGTGACTCAAGCCGATTTTATGAAAGCCTGCGCTGACACAGCCCGTCAATTGCGAGATGCGGAAATTGCTAAAAAATCGGCAGTGTTGGATCGAAAAATAAAATCTTTGCAAGATAAACTTAGCCGTGAAGAACGTGAATTGCAAATGGATCAATCTGATTTGCAGAACCGCAAAATTGAAGCAGGCGCAAATCTTTTAGAACTAGGCGCAGGTTTGTTAGGCATGGGACGTAAAAAAAGCGTTGTGACACAATTTACCAAACATCGTTTATCGCAACAAGCAGAATCGGACGTAGAAGAATCTGTTAAAGCCGTCAGTGATTATAAAACTCAGCTTATTGATCTCGAACGTGAACGGGATCTGTTGGTTGAACAGATCAATTCTATGTGGGGTGATACAGTCAACCAAAACGAAGAAATTAACATCACGCCCAAAAAGACCGATATCTTCATCAAAGCCTTCGGCTTAGCATGGATGCCTTTTTATGTTATTGAATCTGAATCGGGAACAATGGAGTTGCCTGCCTTTGGGGGGTAGAGTACAAGTAATCCGTAATCCCCTTGCATATGGAGTGACGCCGCAAGGGGATAATAGATACCATTGCGCCGATAGCCGAGATTCAAAAAAGCTGGAACGCAGACAAGGCAGTGGAATACTCCGCTCAAGATCAAAATAGCGGACTCTCCGAAGCGCGGCTGGTGATACACAAAGATGATTCAAATCGCCGTGTTATTATTGACCGTGCGATGGATAAGGTCTTCACTTGGGATGGTTGGTTCAGCAACGGCGTCAAGGCGGGTGCAAGCGAGTATGATGCTTTCCTTAAAGTAACTGATATGGCGGGCAATGAAACTGTCATCAACAGCACAGTGACTGTGGAGTTTAGCATCGCCAGTCTGTTGCCTGCAATTCCATTGTTTGCAGATGAGAACGAAGAAATATTACCTACCCAAGAGTCAAATGAGGATGAATTGACATTTGGAGATGAGATATCCAATGATTCGTCCACTGAATCGAGCACAATCGTAACAGGCGGGGAAGTTCAATTGTCTGCAACTACCAATGGTTTCAGCACAGGCTTTGGCGGAAACATCAACAACACCATGCTGGCAATTCTCGCCGCGGCGGCACTGGAGCAGCGATGGCAGAGGGGACGCGGAAGAAAAAGCAGGATGGAGAACAGCAGACGCAACCAGAAAAACAACGAAGCATCTGGCATGGTCGCAACCGTAGGCGCAAGCAGAAGGAGCAGGCGTATATCGCATCACGGCATGCGAGCGCATATGCTGATCCTGAGATGGCAGATATGACGGAGAAAGAGAAGTTGTCTGTGTATAAGAATACTGACGCGTATCAAGCACGTCAAGCAAGTGACGCTCAATGGCGCGAAGAAAAGAAGCTGGAGAAGAAGTTCGCTGAGTTGGATATGACCGAGAGTGAGAGACTAGATGCACATGTTTCTACGCCTGAGTATCAAGCCTATCAACAGAATGGCGGAGTGGGCACAGATGCATCCGCAACAAAGTTATCAAGACTATTTGCAAGAGCAAGCACTTCAGGTAGCGGGACAAAAGCAATACGATTTGACGTCTTGGATGTCTTTGGTAATGAACCGCAATATAGTAAGCCCTGAATTGGAAGACATGAGGCTTTACAATGACCAGAGGCAGTTACAGCCCTATGAACTGCTAATACCTGGAATACAAATGCCAATCAATTCGGTTTTTTCTGCGTTCTGGTTTAGCGAATTGGCGAGCGATTTCCTTACACTTAACACCGGGGGTGGAAGATGGGATATTAAGTTGAAAATGCAACAATTATTTAGAACAGGACCCGGCGATAAAGACTCGGCCCACATTCTATGTAGCAATAGCGGTGCGTGCCGATGGGTGGATTATTCCACTGCTGGCAATATAATTTTTGGGGTAACTGCTGCAGATGCGGGCGTTCCGCGCTGGATGTCCAAAATTGCTGGGGGCGGTTTAGAGATATGGGAAGGCACTCTCAAGGGTGAGAATTGGTGGAATTGGTTTGAAGACCCGTATGACACGAACGCCGTAAATTTTGGCTATGATTTGTATGAAAACACTAGAGGCAACATTACTGAAGAGGCTTTCCTAAACGCCTTGACCGATGAAGTCTTGAACTCTCTTCAACCGCCGCCAGAAGGTTTTATGCCGCCGTTTGACGTGCAATCCCAGCCGAACACATACCCGGCAGATAGGTTTGACCAGTCTGATGGGCAAGAAAAGCCATGAAAAAAACCACGAGGAGAACCATGACTCTTGTTATATTAAGTTTGATTGGGATAATATTATCGTGTTATCTGTTTATGATATTTGTTTTGCCTGTGTACATGATAGGTTTGTGCCCCTTTAATATTTGCGCCCCTAAACGCTCGTTTACAGTATGGGATATAACTTTCCCAAAGGAGTTGTTTCCTGCGGGAAAGGTTGAAAAAGATGTTGCTATTTATAAAACATCCAGCCCATCCACTTTTGAGCAGGGGATAGGGGGGGCAGAATGGGATAATCATGCTCAGGTTTTAATTGACTTTATTCGTTCCCCTACAGAAAAACGAGCTGGATATTGGTTCAATAGGTATCTTTCAATTGGAATTGAAGAACGAACAAAGAATGGCCAGCTACATGCCTTGGAGATTGCGGATCAGTACGATTCTGGCTGTGGAAAACCAACAAATATTAACATGACGAACAGAGCCTGCACCATGGCGGCGCAAGTGAAAGAATACGTCATTACAGTGACGGTGAATGGAAGCGACGAAGCATCCATCGCGTTATTCAATCGGTTGGTGGATTATATTAATCAGGATATGGGAAAGCGCTTGGGGATTGTTGAATGATCAACGATTTTAATTAATGCCATCCGAAAAAGTTTGTGCAGAATACCCAATGTTAATAGCGACTCCATTTCCTTAAAGATAAAATAATGTCTTTTGCAAAATCCCGCCCTTACATTTCCATTGCTCTGCTTATAGCTCTGATATTTTCCATCATCTATTCCCCAAGCATCCTACCTTGGATAGGTAGCATCCTCTTAATCTTAGGTCTTGGCTTCGCGTTTTACTTTATCATCCAAAAACATATTCAACCTTACAAGCAAAAACAAATCACGCGCTTAAAATTTATGCGCAATGTTTTGATTGACCTGCTCGGTTTAATTGTTACCATTTTCGTCGCAACCTATTTGGGCGGCATGTCGGGGACTTGGGCGAGTCAGTATGGGATGTGGGTTGGTTTGGTAATAGGCGTCGTCGTGGGGTTTATCTGCGCGTGGGCAGTGAGCAAGGCGTTGGCACAGATTTGGCACTCTAAATTGTAACTTTCTAAAGCACAAAAGGACACGGTCTCTTAGAAGCCGTGTCCTTTTGTGCTTTAAATATTTATTTACGGAATCCGATAGGTTTCAATGGTGTGATTCACGATCGGTAGATATGTTTCTTCAGTTTCATTGACCCATTTGCCGGTGAGCATTAGGAAGGTAGTTCGATTGCGTACTTCAAAGAATGAAACGCCAGAGAAGCCGCCAGAACGGGAGGTCCACACCAGGCGCTCACTGCCGTCGGCTTGCACCGCATCACTGATTACTTTGATATCACCTTCTTTGCCGGTAGCGCTGTAATATCTGTGTAAGAGATATAAAGCCGCCTTACCATTTTGACCGCCCGTAAAGCTGGTGCCATCATCGTATACAAAATTTTCCATCAAAGCATTGCCGTCTGGTGATGCAAATGAATCCACGTAACCGCCTTCCACATCGCTTTGCGAATATTCCCAATCGCCGGGCACTTCAAATTGAGCCAGATTATTTTTATCTACAAAAACGACAAGGTCGCTAGTAGTTTCAGAATTCTGATTGGCAGTTGGTTTTGCGATTTGCGATTGAGGCTGAGATTCTTCTGGGGGTGCCTGCGTAGTGGTACCGCTGAGTGTCTGGCAGGCAAGGCTGGCGGCTACAATAAATAACAAATAGATAAACAAAACAGAACTACGGTTTTTCATAATATCTCCTTTTGTTTTACATCTGTAGGGCTTATGCAAAATATTTTGAATAAGCATTATTTTACACATTATAGGCTTTTTTATAATTAAGAGGTGTTCGAAATTTTTGAAAATTCATAATAAGACTTTTAGAAGCCTATGTCTGTTGAGGATATTGACGGTACACCTTTATAAGGGAACTATTTGACTCCGTATCTCGTCTCTAATCCACTTCTAATTTGCAAAGGTATAATCCTATCTATGACAACTTCCTCATTTACGTACCGTTACCCGCATAATAATCCGATCCTGCCGCAAATTCTCGCGGCATTGATCGGAGGCGTGTTAATGTTTGTTTTTATCGCCACAGCATGGACAGTGGGATATCAGTTGATCTATGCTGGCAAAATATTTCCCGGTGTTACAGTGGCGGGTGTAGATGTTTCTGGTTTATCTCCCACAGAAGCTACTTTAAAACTAAGCCAGACTCTTTCATTTCCGTTGACGGGCAGGATTGTTTTTCGAGATGGCGAAAAAATTTGGGTTGCTGCGCCGGTGGAATTGGGTATGGCGTTTGATCCTTCTGCTAGTGCAGTAGCGGCGTATCAGTGGGGGCGGGCTGGCGGTCCGTTTGCGGCGCTCAACTCACAGGTGCGCGCGCGAAGCGGGTTGGATATCTCGCCTGTGATCGTATTTGATCAACGTGTGGCATACACATATCTGCAAAACCTTGCTTTGCAAATTAATCAGCAAGTTGCCGAAGCCACATTAAAAATTGACGGGGCAAATGTGATCGCCTTGCCGGGGCAAGTGGGGCGTTCACTAAGTTTGGACGCCACCATGATCTACCTAGGTGCACAATTGCAATCGTTTCGCGATGGTGAAGTGCAATTGGTCATTCAAGAAGTTTCTCCGCGCATCTTTGATGTTTCTACGCAGACTTTGCAGGCACAGCAAATTTTGAGTCAAGCTATGCAATTGGCTGTGCCTAATTATCGCGCGGGCGATCCTGGTCCATGGATGTATGACCAGCAATCCGTTGCTAGTATGTTGGTAGTGCAAAATGTAGAAGTAGATGGCATTGCAGCGGTTCAATTAAAGCTGGATGAAAATGCCCTGCGTCTGTTGTTATTGAATCTTCAATCACAAATAGATAGAACATCTGTAGATGCGCGTTTTATATTCAATGATTCAACCCGCCAGCTTGAGCCGATCAGCGCCTCAGCGGTGGGCAGAACTTTGGATGTAGAAGCCAGTATCCGCGCAGTGAACGATGCGTTATTGCGCGGCGAGCATAATATTCCTTTGACGGTTATCGAAAAACAACCCGCCATTCCCGATAACGCCAGTGGCGAACAATTCGGTATTACAGAATTGGTTGGACAGACAACAACATTTTTTTATGGCTCCAGTGAAGCGCGCATTCAAAATGTGCAAACTGCCTCGGCGCGTTTTCATGGTGTGATGGTTGCGCCTGGAGCTACCTTCTCTATGGGGGAAGTAATGGGCGATGTTAGTTTGGATAATGGTTTTGCAGAGGCTTTAATTATTTATGGCAATCGCACCATTAAAGGGGTGGGTGGCGGGGTTTGCCAAGTAAGCACAACTTTATTCCGCACCGTCTTTCAAGCGGGTTTTCCTGTTGCAGAAAGACACTCTCACGCCTATCGAGTCTCTTATTATGAAATGACATCCAGTGGTGCAGTCGACCCAAGATTGGCGGGCATGGATGCAACAGTCTATTTTCCCTTGGTTGATTTTAAATTTACCAATGACACTCCTTATTGGTTATTGATGGAAACATATATGGATGTCAGCGCGCGTTCTTTAACCTGGAAGTTATATTCCACCTCTGATGGTAGAACAGTTTCATGGGATACAACGGGTCCGATTAACGTGGTAGGACCTCCCAGCCCGCGCTTTGAAGAAAACCCCGAGTTTAAAAAGACTGAAATAAAAGAAGTGGAACATTCTGCCAATGGTGCTGATATTGTAGTGACGCGCACGGTCTATAGAAATGGTCAGGTATATTTTACAGACAATTTTCAAACTCATTACCAACCTTGGCAGGCTATTTGTCAATATGGTTCTGGAATGGATGACCCGCAAACGATCGCCAAGAAACGCGGGTTGTGTATTGACCCATCTTCGTAAAATGCCATTTATAATCAAAATGGTACAATACCCGCCGATTGGAGAAACTCATGATTAGCAAAGACTTATTAGAAATTTTACGTTGCCCAAATTGTGTGCGCGAAAAAGACGGCAAGCTTACACTTCATAAAGATACTTGGCTCATTTGCCAGGACTGCGCCCGCAAATACCCCATCGTGGATGACATCCCCGTTATGTTAATTGACGAAGGCGATAAATGGATGGGCACCTCGGCAGATGCACTGCCGATTCCTCCGCCTGCCAAATAATGTCTTTACAAAGTCTGCTGGCAGAACTGATCAGCGGCGATGAAGTTCGCGCTGAAAATGCGGCGATAAAGCTTGCGGCATTAAATGATGAAGCAATTCCAGCGCTTTTGAATCTGACTCGATCTCCCAACGCGGATCAACGCTGGTGGGCGATTCGAACCCTCGCATTAGCGCCTCATTCTTTAACCGTACACTTGATTCCGCTGCTCAGCGACTCAGCGCCGGAAGTGCGTGCCGCTACAGCGCTTGCGTTCCATGCGCATCCAGATGAAAAAGCAGTTCCCGCATTATGTGTTTTATTAAGTGATGTAGACCCGCTTGTGGCGCAGTTGGCAGGTAATGCTCTCAGTGTAATAGGAAGCCCTGCGGTGTTGAATCTGCTTTCTGTGTTGAAAGATGCGCGGCAATCCGCTAGAATCCAAGCCTTGCGCGCGCTTGCCGAAATCCGCGATCACCGCGCAATCCCATTGATGATGAAAGTGATGGAAGAAGAATCGTCCCTGCTTCAATACTGGGCAAAAGAAGGCTTGGAACGGCTGGGCTTGGATATGGTATATATTAAGCCCGGTTAAAAAGGATCATGAATGAATAAAATTACAGCATTATTTAAAAAAATAAAATTACCTCCTATAAAAATCAAACGACCCTCTGTTGGCAATATGATTTTTTGGGGAGTTGGCATAGCCCTGGCTGTTAGCGGTTTTATTGCGGTTAATAACCTTGTCACTTGTTTGACTTTAAATACAATAAAATTGCCGGGTACGGTTCCAGCAAAATGTGGCGTTGGCGGTGCTAATGGTGGGTTTACATTAAATGCTGAAGGTACACCTATCGCTCCTGTGGATTTGCCCACTCCTGTTATTTCAGCGCCTGATGTATCCTATCCCCAGTGGGATGGAGCCAGCCGCGTCAATATTTTATTTATTGGTTTGGATTATCGTGATTATATTACCAACGAAGGACCGCCGCGTTCTGATACGATGATTCTTTTTACCATTGACCCCGTCACTAAACAAGCGGGTATGTTATCTGTTCCACGTGATTTGTGGGTGAATATCCCTGGCTATGGCTATAGCCGTATTAACACCGCTTATGCTTTGGGTGAGGGCGATAAACTTCCGGGCGGTGGACCAGGATTGGCTGTGAAAACAGTTGAGCAATTGCTGGGCGTGCCGATTCATTATTATGGGCAAATTGATTTTCGCGCGTTTGAAGAAGTGATTGATACAATGGGCGGCTTATATATTTGTATACCTGCCAGAATTCGGATTGATCCTGTTGGCGATAAAAAACCGAGAGTTTTAGATAAGGGTTGTCAAACTCTGTGGGGTTATGATGTGCTTGCATATGCGCGTCAGCGTTACACAGCGGGCGGCGATGTAGATCGCTCCATACGTCAGCAATTGGTGATTCGCGCATTGCGCGACCAGGTATTTTCAACAGAAAATTTTTCGAACATGATGCAGCTTGCACCGCAGATATATGCCGAGGCTCAAGCGGGTTTACGCACCAACATGGCTTTTGACGAAGCGTTGAAGTTGGCTGTGTTGTTACAGCAAATTCCCCCAGAAAGCATTAAGAGCGGCGTGATTGACGACACCATGGTAACTTTTGAAAACACCACGCTCAATGGTCAAAAAGCGGCTGTGTTGAAGCCCATTATGGATAAAATTACGATTTTGCGCGATGATATTTTTGCTGGCGGGGCAATTACCCCAATGGCAAGCGGCGACCCTGTCACCTTGATGCAGGCAGATGCGGCGCGTGTGCGCGTTTTAAATGGTACCTTTACGCAGGGAATTGACCAGCGCACCGGTAATTATTTAATTAGCAAGGGTGTTCAAGTTGTTGAAATTGGACCCGCCGACCGTACGTATGATCAAACGCTGATCATTATGTATAACCCCAAGTTGTATACTTTTCGGTATTTGATCGCAGAAATGGGGATTGCGGCAAATGTTCAGATCATTATTAAACCTGATCCTGCCGCTACTGTTGATATTGAAATTCGCCTTGGTAACGATTGGGTGGCAAAACTTCCTGCTGGGTTTTAATCAAGCATAAATAAGTTAAACAAAAAAGCAGCCACAATATTGTGGCTGCTTTTTTGTTGATTAGGGTTTTTGAAAAATAAATTTGATTCCGCCTAAGAAAGAACCATTTGGAGCAGGACAAGCAGGTGCAATAATATTTGGAATTGGGTTGCCATTTTCGGGCTTTAGTGAATAGGTAACACCTTCAGTCATTTGATAATCGGCATAGCCGTTGCCTAACTCTGGCTTTAATCCTGTGAAGAAATGTTCCTCGCCGCCGTCCCATGTGATAGTTAACTCTATCCCGGGGGATTGTCTGCGTCTTTCATCTAAAATGGTGATTTGCATTAATCCACTATTCAATTCTGAATTGCAAATTTCCTCCTGAGAAATAAGGATAAGAGGCAATCCGGGTGTAGGACTAAGAGTCTGTGTGGGGCGGCTTGTTGTTGTGGTAATTACCAGTGGAGTTGATTGTGGAATTGTAGTTAAATCAACAAGCGCAGCGTTGACAAGAGGTGTTAGTGTGGGCAAGGCGGTAAATTGCGCTGAGTAGGATGATGGCGAAGTGGGGGATGCAAATATTTTTTGCCCTTGCAACGCAGATGCAAGTTGAACAATTTGCTCTACATCTTCATAAGGGCGACCCACAGCCAGCATTTGTTGCGCTTGAGCGCTTAAAGCCTGAAACGAATCGTTATCTCCAAGTAATGATAAGCGCGCGCGTGCACGTTCAATATCTCCGTTGGATGCAAAGGCAGCGGCGATGATCGTGCGGTACTGGTCTTTGAAATCGGCGCGTAAAATGTTCGGGGTGGAGTCGGTGTAACTAACAGGTGAGATTCCCCATGAGTACGCCAGACCAAGCCCGAGCCCGGCTAGAAGCGCGATGAGAGTCATTAATGGATTGGCGCGATTCATTAATTTCCTCCAGCTTGAAGCGAGCTCATCAGTCTTTGGATCAGGGCTATATCGGCGTCTGAAAATTTAAACTCTAATGCAGATTGATAGCCCTGCGCGGCAATCTCAGCTGGAGGTTGACTGCCCAATACTGCCAGTCTTTGCGCGGCGAGGCTGAGGTTGCCATCGCTGTTGTATATTTCCGCAGTCATGAGTACGTAATCGGCGCGATAATCGGCGCGTAAAGTTTCTGGTGTTGTATCTATAAATTCAACTGGATCTATTGCCCAGCCATATAGCAGTCCAAGGCTGATGCCAATGACAAGTGCGATGAGGTATTTGATTGGTGTGGATAGCATGGGAGGATTGTATAACAAAAACAAGAAAATAAAAATGCCCGGGCAGGGGAACGGCGGCACCCGAAAACTCTTCCTTACCGTTGCTATCTTTCGATCCTGGCGGGATTCGAAAGGCTTCGCCGCGCCGGCCCTGCCCGAACGTGTGCAAGGATACTCTATCTAGTGGGGGGCGTCAATTAGAGTTTAGTATAATAACGTGGCATATGAAAAAAACAGATTCTGATATTGCAAAATTAAAAAAGGTTCTTGATAATATCCACAAGGCAGATCGTTTGAATTCGCACCCTTGGGCAAAAAGCCTTTTTGTGCAGGATTTTGTAAAAAATAATCCAGGCTTTGTAGATAAAACCCACGGCGAGCAAATTTTAGCGGCGCTGGCAGATTTATTTAAAACCATGCTTCCTGCTTTGCCTCCCAAGCGCGGGGTTAGGTTAGATGCGCGCTGGAGCGAGTTTGGTTTTTTGGCAGCGAAGTATTTTTCTCCTATTTTGTTTGGTGCGCCAATCCCGGCTTCGTTTCAAGAGGCATGGGGGCGTATGGATCACAGTATTTTACTTTTTGTGTATGGAAAGCCCGCCGCTGATTTAACAGAGGCTGAGGTTGCGCACTATGCTTTGGTAAGCGCAGAATCTGATATAACGCCAATTAGCACCATCAGTGACTGGCACCGTAAAGGCTTGCAAAGGTTGATGGATGTAATTGCAACGCGTGAGAGTTATTTATCCATTGCGCAAACAACAGAGAGCATTTCGGATGCAGTTGCCGTGAATCAAGAAGATGAAAACGCGACGCCTGTTGTACCTATTGAAAAAGAAAATAAAAAGCGATTATTTGCCAACACCTCCATAAACAGAAAGTCTGTTTTTCGCTGGGCTGGTCTCGCGCTTCTTTTGTTTTTAGGAGTAAAGAGCTGGCTCATTTATAATGCGGCGATGGCAGTGCGCACAGATATAGAAGAATTACGTAACGCTGTAGAGCTGCCTCCCAGTATGGCAGACATTGACAATGCAATCCCATTGCTGGAGAATTTGCAGGAAGATTTTGGAAACTTAAAAAGAGAAACTGCGCCCTTTATTTGGGCGGCTCCTGCCTTTAAATGGATTCCGAACTATGGCTGTGATATTGCCGCGAGCGCATCCTTTATGAGAATGGGATCTGACCTGCTGGATATAACTTTAGATGGATATGATGCGGGGAAGCCGATTTTGGACGCAGTCCGCTCTGATGAAATAAAATTAAGCCCATCTGCGATTACTGCTATGTTTGTTAAGGCTAACTCACAATTTGTAAGCATATTGAAAAAGACGCAAAATGTGCGTAGTGTGCGCGGACAAATAGATGATAGTTGCTTATCCCCTTTCACGTACGATATTGTAGTAAATAAAATTGATCCTGCGCTTGTTTTGCTTAATGATACCTTGACGCTTGCAGTAGAGATTCCGCAAATTGCCGGGGCTAGCAAAGAGGGTCCTAAAACCTATTTACTGCTTGTCCAAAATGAAGATGAGCTGCGTCCGACAGGAGGGTTTCTCACAGCGGTTGGAACGGTATTAATTCAAAATGGAAAATTAGGGAGCATCTTTTTTAAAGATACTGGAGAATTGGATGACTGGACGAAGCCATACCCTGTTGCGCCTTGGCAGTTGAGGGAATATATGAATAGTCCCGTACTGGTTTTGCGTGATTCAAATTGGTTTACTGATTATCCCACCTCTGCTTTATATGCCGAGCAGTTATATTCGTATATCACTAATCATTCTGCCGATGGGGTGATTGCATTTGATCAACATATGCTGGTCGAAATTTTAAGGGTGATTGGACCTGTACATTTGCAAGATGTAGATGTTCCCATTAGTGCAGATAATGTAATTTCTTATATGCGCGCAGAAAAGAAAAAACCTGGACAAGGAAGCATCAATAAGCAGAATTTTCTCAACACTATTTCTGCTGAGATGTTGAGAAAAGTATTAAATGGGGATGTGGATTGGGAAGCATTATTTCTGACTGTGATAAAGATGTTAGATGAGCGTCATATTTTGCTGCAAATGGATAACCCAGTTGTTATGTCTTTTGTGGAGAAAAGCAAATGGGACGGGGTCATACGCCCAAGCAACGGTGATTTCATTATGGTGGTAGACGCGAATATTGGTTTTAATAAAACGAATGCAGTTATCAACACTGAAATCTCCTATGACGTTGATTTAACAAACTTAAAATCACCGCTCAGTCAACTAAACGTTACTCATACGAATACTACAGAATCGAATACTCCGTGCGTACACTTATATGGCTATACAGTACTGGGGGAAAGTTTTTATCCTATTCATGATTGTTATTGGGATTATATGCGTGTATACACAATGGTGGATGCCAAACTAGTGGATTCGATTACGCAATTTATTCCCGGAGACTGGATGCTTAATCGCAGAAATGTGTTGCCAAAGGTGGACATTTTGGAAGATGAAAGCCAGGGCATGCAAGTGTTTGGGGTGCTGAAGGTCGTTCCTGTTGCTCAGGCAATTACCACTCAACTTGATTTTAAGCTGCCTTTGGATGTTGTGCAAACTCAAGCGGGTACGGGTAATTTTGTATATTATTTGAAGATTCAAAAGCAGCCGGGCACTGTGGCGATTCCTTTTGAATTAATCATTCGACTTCCCAAGGGCTTTACAGTTGAATCGCTGCCCGTTGATGCCGTTATCAAAAGCGGCATAGTTACTATCACAACTAATCTGCAACTAGATCGGGAGTATACGATTGTGTTTAGGAAGTAACTAAACTCGTCCAAAAACCGAAGTGTTTTTTAGTGGGTTTCCGAATGTTTTCTATTAAAATAAGCCAATAAATAAAGGAGTTCTATAATGAAAAAATATTTTCAATATGCTTTTGCGATTGTGGCTGTGACAATTTTTGTCATTGTTGGCAAAAATGATTCTGCTGTTGTGCAGGCGTTGACTAATTTTATGAGCCTTGCAAACCAGGGTTCTGGTTTTGCACCTCAGGAATCTACTGTATTATTTTCTGAGCCTACTGCGATCACGATTACAGAATCTGGAAATTATTCACTGGCGGGCGTATGTAATTTTGATGTTAATTATAAAAATATTGTAGGGGTGCAAAACACAATAGATGTGGAAGTGCCGCTTAAAGATTCAAGCGAAGTTCCTTTTGGCTATGAAGGTGATATTTACTTGCCAGGCTGTCATATCGTACATTATAAACTTGGTGACGTTGTTCGCGAAGCCAGCACAACGGACGGGGATTGGACTGTCTGCTTTGCAGAGCGCCCGGACGTAGAATTGATTGTCTATCATTATTATGATGATCCTGGTACAGATAACCAGATTTGGCTTGAATTGCCCACAACTCATTTGGATGGCTTAGCTTGTGCCGCTGCCGTTTATACAGGCGAATATGCGCCGGGCAGTAAAGTGACTCAATTGCCCGGAAGTACCCAAAATGATAACGCCAATTTACCGCCGATTAAAGTTGGTACGGTATTGGTGCCCCCTCCATCTACTCGCATTACTAGCTCAGGTACTTATGGTGCAGGCGGTATTTGTACATTTAAAACTTTCTACAAAGCGCCTCAATTGTCAGATGATTTGCACGTTGCTGATACGCTGATGGAAGATCATGATCTTGTAGATGGATATGATAATACTCAAAATGCAGCATTCCCAGATGGGGCTGGTTTAATTTATTATCCAGGTTGTCACGTTTTACATTACGAACAGGAAGAAATTGTTCTGTGGGAAATGACTCCTGAAGAAGGTATTTGGGAGATTTGTTTTGCCGCCCGCCCAGATAAAGAAAATACTATTTATTATTATTTAGGCGATTTGGTTAACCAAGCATCTGCCTGGATCGCGCTTGAAACAAGAACAGAGGATGGGCAGGCGTGTGCCCCTGCGCAGTTTACCGGCGTTTATGTGCCGACTGGCAAATAGATAATATTCCAAATTCACAACAGACCGCCGAAGGGCGGTCTGTTGTCATTAAAATTAAAATGATGATGAATAGCCCAAAAAAAATTAAATCATTTTTGTTCCCTCTAATATTGATTTGCAGTTTATCTCTTATCTACTTGCGTACCATGGCGCCAGGCTTAAGCTGGGCAAATGACGGGGCTGATGGCGGTGATTTGATAACTGCCTCTGTCACAAACGGTATTGCCCATCCTACGGGCTATCCCTTCTATTTGATCTTGGCTAAAATATTTCAGACTTTGCCCTTTGATTCGCTGGCATACAGAACAAATTTAATGTCTGGCTTTTTTGCGGTGTTAACTTCGTTTTTAGTTTATATTTTTGTAGTACGAGTTTGCGTATCAGAGCATAAGTATCTTGCGGGCATGCTGGCTGGGTTTTCAATGGGATTAGCACCCTTATTTTGGTCGCAGGCAGTGATTACAGAAGTTTACACATTGCATATTTTCATGATGGCAGTTATATTGAACATAAGCGTTTTAGGTCACACAAATAATTCAGTAGAGAACAGAGTTTGGCTGGATCGAATGATAGGGATTGTCTATGGCTTGGGTGCTGGAAACCATATCACAACAGTTTTAATAATCCCGGGGGCATTGGCTATCAGTTGTATTCAATTTGATGATGCTTTACAAAAATATGTTGTTAAGTGGGCATCCTTGGCAAGACAGGTGCTGTGGATGACAGCGGGTTTATCTGTTTATATTCTGTTGCCAATACGCGCCATTGCTGATCCCGTGATTAATTGGGCTAACCCTATCAACCTCGAAAATTTTTGGTGGCTTATTTCAGGCAAAATATACAGAGAATATTATTTACAAAAAATATCTTTAGATAGAGTCGCTGAGGTTTTACCTTTGGCTATAAAGCAATTTGACTATATTGGTGTAATTGCAGGTTCTATAGGAATTGGTGTTTTTTTTAAATCTTCAAAGGCGCATTTATTAACTTTGTACAATGCCTTGATATTTTTATGTTTCTCAATCTTGTATCAACCTCAAGATTCGTTAATATATTTTTTACCCGTCCTGTTGTCATTTTCAATATGGATTGGAATTGGAATAGAATATATTTTCAAGAATCTGTTTCTTAAAAACAGGACATTCTACTGGGCATTTCTTGTGATCATGTTCTTGAATTACATTGTAGGAGCATTTACTTCTAAAGAGCTTGTAGATGCGTCTCAAGATCAGCGTGCCGAAAATTTCGGAAAAATATTAATGCTGGAACTTCCAAATAACGCTCTGGTTTTTGTAGAAGGGGATAAGGCAGTTTTTACTGTATGGTATTTTCATTTTGCTTTAAAAGAAAGGCAGGATCTGTTTGTGATTGCTGCCGATCTATTGCATTACGAGTGGTATCAGGAGACTTTGAGAACAGCATACCCATCATTGAAAATCCCGCGACCTTTTCCGTTTGCATCCATGATTGTTGATGCAAACCCATCCTATATTAATTGTTATGTTAACTATGAAGCTCAGGAACGTTATTTTTGTAAGGATGATCCGTAAGCTTTGCAATATTTTAAGCTCTGCCTGTGGTTACCCAGAAATGGAATTAATCCTCATGGTACACTTAATAAGGTGTATATCATATGAATGAATGGTATGTATTAAGAAGCAAACCGCACAAGGAAGATTTTCTTTACAGTCAATTGCTTGCCCGCCAAATGGAAGTATATTACCCAAGGATTAAAGCGAAAGCAGTTAATCCGCGTGCGCGAAAAATAAAACCATATTTTCCAGGATATTTATTTATTCGTTTGGATATTGAGCAAGTCAATTTTCTCTCGTTGCAATGGCTGCCTGGCGCCGCGGGGCTGGTACTGTTTGACGGGATTGCCCCTATGGTTCCTGAAGGATTAATGATTGCAATTCAAAATCATATTGTGCAATTAGAAAAAAAAGATGATGTAATTGAGAATGGTTTTAAACAAGGCGACTTGGTTAAGGTTGAAACAGGTCCCTTTGCAGGATATGATGCTATTTTTGATGAAAGCCTTTCTGGCAATGAACGTGTGCGTGTGTTATTAAAAATGCTTGGCAGTCGTCAAATGATTGTAGAATTACCCGCTCAACAAATTAATCTAAAGCATCGTTCTTAAATAGGCTGGTACAGGGGCTGTCTAATTTATGGTTGTATCCTTTCTGGCGTTGATTAATGTCGGAAGGGCGGATGCTTGAAAAAAATGAACCAGATTATTCAATATATGGACATAGTATGTACATGGTGGGCAAAACTACGCGGAAAGCCAAACCCCATGCTGAAAATTGGCGAGCAAGATTACGGCAACCGTGAAGGCGAAGAGTTATGGGCGCTCAAAGATGTTAGTTTCAATGTGGAACAGGGTGAAGTGTTGGGCATTATTGGTAGCGTGATCTTTAATCGCGTCGAGCAGACGTTTATGGATACTGTGTAAAATGAATCTCAATAATTATCAATCATTTTTAAGCCGTGATATGTCGAATGCAGTTTTTCGTGCAAATAAAGCGCTGGCTGAATTTAAGAGGTTGAAATTCCCAACACGGTTACTAGATGTTGGATGCGGCAGCGGGGAGTTATTACGAATCGCAAAAAATAACGGAGTACAAAATTTAGCAGGTGTAGATGGTGTACAGGATGCCCTGGAAAAATGCAGGGATATACAAGGCGAAACCCATCAGGTTGATCTCAACGCATCAGGTCTTCCTTTCTCTAATGAAACATTTGACGGGATTACCTGCCTTGAGGTGTTGGAACATTTATATGCCCCGCAAAATACAATAAGGGAAATATTCAGAGTTCTTGAAAAAGGTAGTTATGCGGTCATAAGCGTCCCAAATCCGTTTAGTTATGCGGTACGGGCAAAAGTACTTTTTGGAAGCAACGTTTCTGATCCTGCTACGATTGGCGGGCACATCAAGTTCTTTCGCAGTAACGATATTCGTAAGATGTGTTTAGATTGCGGATTTCAACAGGTCGAAATCCATGGATTGGCTTACCCAACAGCATATAAAAAATATGGTCGCCTGGCTAGCGCGCTTGTAAAACACAAGCCGGATTTATTCGCAACATGGCTATTTGTTTGCTGCAAGAAAAGTGATTGAAATTATTTTATGACCACAGTTATTTCCATTGAAAATCTTTCCAAAACATATCACCTGGGCCAGATCGGCACCGGGACTTTCTCGCGTGACCTGGAGGTCTGGTGGGCAAAGATGCGCGGAAACCCAAATCCCTTGCTCCGTATTGGGGAGAAAGATCGTGGTAATCACGCTGGTGAACAACTTTGGGCTTTGCGCGATGTCAGTTTTACGGTGAAACAGGGTGAAGTATTAGGAATTATTGGACGCAATGGAGCGGGCAAGAGCACTTTGCTAAAGATTCTCTCACGCGTTACTGCGCCAACTTCTGGCAGGATCAAGGTTAATGGAAGAATTGCCAGCTTACTGGAAGTGGGCACGGGTTTTCATCCAGAATTAACAGGACGCGAGAACGTTTACCTCAACGGGTCGCTTATGGGCATGCATCAGCAAGAAATTAAGCGTAAGTTCGATGAGATTATAAATTTTGCAGAAGTGGAAAAATTTATAGACACGCCGGTTAAACGCTATTCCAGCGGCATGTACGTGCGTCTAGCCTTTGCAGTCGCCGCACACCTTGAACCAGAAATATTAGTAGTAGACGAGGTACTCGCAGTAGGGGATGTAATGTTCCAAAAAAAATGTTTGGGTAAACTGGGAGATGTCGCAAAAGAAGGGCGGACAGTCCTGTTTGTCAGCCATGATATGGGGGCAGTCAGACGACTTTGCACCGCCGGCATTGTGCTTAACAACGGAAAGATCGAATATAGGGGAGGAGTGGAAGAGGCTATAGAATCTTATTTGTCAAAAAACGACGAGCGAAATGTCTGGATAAGCAAAGATACAAAACATTCTCATCCGTTTTACTTTAATTCAGCAAGGGTAATCAACGATAACGGGGAAGAAATCTCCCGTTTTCCATTGGGGTCAACCGTAAACATTGAACTACAAACTACAACCTCAAGATCTCTATCTTCATCTCACATACACGTAATGGCAACCTATAAGGGGACGCCCCTATTCCGTACATTTGACACCGACGAACATCCGGAATTGCTGGAATCCCGACCAGCAGGAAGTCATAAATTTCTTTTATCTATTGACACTAACATACTAAAATCAGGTTTATATAATATCACCATAGACTTGGGAACACGCCCAGCCCCAATATTCGAAAAATATACAGATATTGTGTCATTCGAGTTATTCGACCCTGAAGGCGACTTCGATCGTGGCTGGAGTGATCAACGGCATGGAATTATTCGAGCCCCTGTAAAATGGGAAATCAGTATCCCTGAAATAGCGGGATAGCCTAACAAACTAAACGCGCGCATTATATAAAATAAAGGTGGCTTTATGTCGAAAATAAAAAGTTTATTTATAAAAATCCTGACCCCTATTGTAGATCTAGATCCAAATATATTTTTTGGGATTTTGAAAAGAAAACATCCCGAAATCATTGTCAACCGTTTTGAAATAGGAAACTTATTCGATTTATTATCAAACAGCAATCATGTCGCCCAGATCAATCAATTTGAAGATCTGGCTTTTCTATTCTGGTCAAGCCCATTAAATCGAGGAATTCTTCGGCAAGATTTTGACGAAGCGGCGGCTCTTTATCGTAGAATTTTCCAAATGAAGAATCCAAAGGGAGTTGAAATTGGAAGATTTAGCGGCGGAAGTACAATTCTATTAGCAGCAGCTGTAGGAGCAACAGGGAAACTTATCTCTATTGATATTGATCCTCAAGATGATAAAAGCCTTGCCGCCATTCTGTCTCGTTACAATTTTTCAGAACGTGTTAATTTAATAAAAGGCGACGCCAATGAAGTATTTTTTGAGGGTGAGGAATTATACGATTTCGTATTCATTGACGGCGACCACACTTACGAAGGCGCAAAGCGTGATCATAACAAATGGGGGGCGAAGGTAAAACCAAATGGATACATTATTCACCATGATATGAGCGCAAGTCGAATTTACGCAACACAGCACAAAGTTTTAGCGCAGCTAAAAGACGATATACTCGCCATACAAGCAAAAGAAGTGAGGGTAGTGGAAGAGGTTGGTTCAATGTGTTTTTTTCAAAAAACGGCTTCTACATGGGCGCCCATTTAATCACATGCCAATGAAAACCATTGCCGTTATTCCCGCCCGTTTAGGTTCCACCCGTCTGGCACGCAAAGTGCTGGCGGATATTCATGGCAAGCCGCTGATCTGGCATGTGTGGAATCGCGTAAAGCAGGCAAAGCATCTTGACCAGATATATATCGCTACCGATTCACCCGAAGTGGAGCATGTTGCTTTGGCATGGGGCGCGCAGGTCTTGATGACCAGCCCGGACTGCCAATCTGGAACAGAGCGCATTGCATCTGTTCTGGATCAGATTGAGGGAGATTTAATCTTAAATGTACAAGGGGATGAGCCGCTAGTCAGCCATACCATGCTGGATGACTTGGTCAAACGCTGGAAATCTTCCCCGTGCGATCTGATCACGCCTGTTTTTCCCATTCATGATGCGCAGGAAATTCAAAACCCAAACATCGTAAAAGTAGCCCGCGCATACGATGGGCGCGCCCTGTATTTCTCCCGCAACGCCGTCCCTTACGTACGTGATGAAGCCCCTCAGAACTGGCTGAACATCAGCCAGTTCTGGGGACACATTGGGGTCTACGGGTATCGGCGTGATGTTCTTGCAAAATATAAGGAATTACCTGTCAGTCCTTTGGAACAGAGCGAACGGCTCGAACAGCTGCGTTTTCTTGAAGCAGGCTATATCTTTCAAACCATAGAGACCGATTATCGCCCGCTGGCTGTGGATGTAGCGGATGATCTTGAAAAAGTGCGCGCTTTATTAGCGCAAGACCATGCCTAATCAATTCCTTGTTCCCTCACTAGAAATAGCCCGTCAGGTTTTACAGCTGGAAGCAGAATCGATTCAGCAAGTTGCGAGTCGCTTGGATGATCAATTTTTACGCGCTATGAGTATTCTGCTTAATCACAGCGGAAAAGTCATCGTGACTGGGATGGGGAAATCGGGGCATATTGGGAAAAAGTTAGCGGCAACACTAAGCAGCACCAATACGCCGGCTGTTTTTTTACATGCCGCCGAAGCAGCGCACGGTGATCTCGGCATATATAACATCGGAGACCCCACCATCCTGTTATCGCGAAGCGGCGCTACGCCGGAATTACTTCGGCTGATTCCTAGTTTGCGTCAATTCAAATCTCCGCTCATCGCCATCCTCGGCAATTTACATTCTCCGCTTGCAAACCAAGCAGATGTGGTTTTGGATGCCTGTGTTACCCACGAAGCAGATCATCTTGATCTGGTTCCAACCAGCAGCGCTATCACAGCCCTGGCAATTGGAGATGCGCTTGCGATCACGCTCATGCATGCACGTGGAATAAAATCCGTTGATTTTGCCCGCCTGCATCCAGCCGGGCAGCTGGGACGCAACCTTTGGTTGCGCGTGGCTGAGGTGATGCACCCACTTGAGCAAATTGCATTGATCACGCGGAACGACCCTGTTAAACAAGCAGTGATTGCCATGACCCATTATCCCCTCGGCGCAGCCTGCGTGGTAGATCAGCAAAAGCTCTTATGCGGCATTCTAACCGATGGAGATATACGGCGCGCCTTACAGGCAGACGGCGATATCCGCGAGTTGCAGGTCGGGCAAATAATGACCGCATCTCCAATAAAAATCAATTCCGAAGCAACTTTAAAAGAGGCAGTCGACTTAATGGAAAAACGCACATCGCAAATTTCGGTCTTACCAGTGGTGGATGCAAATGGACATTGCCTTGGATTAATTCGTATTCACGATATTTATCAGGCGGATTTGAAATGAACAAAAACTGGAAAAATCCTGTACGCATTAATAGCGATATTACGCTGGGCGCCGAAAAACTTATCCTGATCGCAGGACCCTGTGCCATCGAATCATTGGAAATTTGCCTGAAAACAGCCGAAGCCCTGAAAAAAATAACCGAGCGGCTGGGAATTGGATATATCTTCAAGTCTTCTTTTGATAAAGCCAACCGTACTTCCAGCGATTCTTTTCGCTCGATCGGTTTTGATGAATCACTGCAGATCCTGGCGCGCGTGCGCAAAGAAATGGACGTGCCGGTCTTAACGGACGTACATGAAAGCATACAAGTATCCGCGATATCTGAGGTCACGGATGTTTTACAGATTCCTGCGTTTTTATGCCGTCAGACCGACTTACTTTTGGCAGCCGGAAATTCCGGGCGGGCGGTCAATGTCAAAAAGGGACAATTCATGGCTCCCGAAGACATGCGCTATGCCGTTGAAAAAATACGATCAACCACAAACGAAAATGTGTTTCTGACCGAAAGGGGTACTACTTTTGGATACCATAATCTGGTCGTGGATATGCGTTCTTTGCCGATCATGCGTCAATTTGCGCCGGTGATATTCGACGTCACCCACAGCACGCAAACCCCCGGAGGCTTAGGTGGTTCTTCCGGCGGACAGCGTGAGTTTGCATCCTATCTGGCAAGGGCAGCGGCGGCAGTTGGCGTGGATGGTTTCTTTATTGAAACACACCCCAACCCCAACGAAGCGCTAAGTGACGGACCGAATATGCTTCCCTTACAGGAAATGCAGGGCTTTCTGGAAATGCTATTGCAGACTTGGCAAACAACAAGATAAATTCAATAGCATGTAGTAAAAAATTTATATTCAGGAGGCGGCATTGAAGTCCTATTTAAGTCAATCATTTTTAGGGTCGAAAATAAAACAATTACGGAAATACATGCAAAAAATAAAGCGCAAAAGATACCTCTCGCGCAAAAAAACAGACGAGGTCTTTGAAGAAATATACAAAAAAAATAACTGGGGCGACACCGAATCGGTTTCAGGACCCGGGTCAAGACTGGACCGCACAGATAAAATCCGCAAAGCCCTGCCTGCCATACTCGCAACTTATGGATGCCATTCGCTT
>VFJR01000016.1 GCA_009885945.1 Anaerolineaceae bacterium | reverse complement strand
TGGCTCACTTGGCGAATCAGGTTCAAGATGCAGAAAGACCGAACGACTCCCCCAACGCCGCGGCGCTTGATGCTCAATCTGTTGCACAATGGCTGGCGCCGCTTCCATTTCATCCTTATGCAAAACTTGCATTTGCATCTCGTATCCGCGCAGAATTCACCGTTGAGCCTGAAAACTTTTCCCTGCTCGATTTAGCGCGCAACAGCAAGTTATATTACAGTAACCCCAACGAAAACTATAAATCATTTCGCATTCGCGGAGGCAATGACCAACTTCCACATGCCATCGCAAATCTTTTACCAGATGTGCGACTCAATCAACGTGTCACATCCATTGATATACATGCAGATAAAGTGATTGTCACTACCGAAGATAAGCAACGCATCGAATCGGACTTCGGCTTGCTTGCCACATCCTTAGCAGTTGCCAAGCTGATACATTTTCCCACGCCCCTGCCGCCTGCGCATGATGCTATGCTCCATGAATTAAAGTATGGGCATATCACCAAAGTATTGATTCAATACCGCAAACGATTCTGGCACGAACATGATTGGGCTGGAAGATTAATGAACGACAAACCGCTTGGCTTTTCATGGGAGGCAACGGGCGAGCAAAGCGGCGAAAGCGGCATCCTGACCATATACACTGGCGGCGCGGCAGGAGAATTTTTAACGAAGATGAGCGACGAAGACCGCATAAACTTTGTAATTGATGAAGTGAATAAATATTTTCCAGAATCAAAAAAAATAGTGATGCATGCAGAAACCAAAGCGTGGAAGAATGACCCCAACGTGCGCGGCTCTTATCTTGCGTTTCAGCCTCAAGACATTACAAAACATTGGGATGCAATCTACTCTCCTGCGGGCAGGTTATATTTTGCAGGTGAATACGCTTCGCAATATCAAGGCTTTATGGAAGGCGCGGTGGAAGGTGGTCAGCGGGTTGCAAAACAGATTATGCAGATGAAATGATAAAATTCAGCTATGACTAATACTATGAACATTCCCATGTCTTCCCCAGATCTAAACGACGACGACCGCCAAGCAGTCATCAATGTAATCAACACGCCCAACTTAAGCATGGGCAAGTACACCCTTGCTTTTGAAAAATCATTCTGTGATTACACGGGGATAAAAAACACTATCTCTGTAAATTCTGGCACTGCGGGATTGCATCTTTGCGTGCGCGCGGCAGGAATTAGCGCAGGCGACTTGGTGATCACCACCCCATTTTCGTTTGTAGCTTCGTCCAATGCGCTGTTGTTTGAAAACGCAGTTCCTATCTTTGTAGATATTGACCCGCGCACTGGGAATATCAATCCCGAACTGGTGGCGGAGGCGGCAAAGAATATTGAGAAACATCTACCCAAAAGAATGTCGAAGGTTGATGGTCGAGGGTCGTTGAAAGCCATCCTGCCCGTTGATGTGTTTGGTCAGCCTGCAGATATGGATGCAATTAACGCAATCGCAAAAGAACATGGATTAAAAGTGATTGAAGACTCATGCGAAGCATTAGGCGCAACTTATAAAGGCAGACAAGCTGGCACAATGGGCGACTACGGTGTCTTTGCTTTCTATCCCAACAAACAAATCACAACAGGCGAAGGCGGAGTGATTATCACCAATGATGATAAAGATGCAAATTTTATGCGCGCCTTACGCAATCAGGGACGCGCCCCAGGCGATACTTGGCTTCAGCATACACACTTAGGCTACAACTACCGCATTGATGAAATGTCGGCGGCGATGGGCGCCTCACAAATGTCACGGCTCGATTCAATTCTCTCGAAGCGAGAGCAAGTTGCGGCTTGGTATGAAGCGCGTTTGAGTGAAATCCCTGGCGTGGAAGTTCCCTATATCGAACCGTTCACTACACGCATGTCATGGTTTGTGTATGTCATCCGTTTTGATAAAAAAATAAATCGCGATGAAATGGCAAAAAAATTGGAAGCACGCGGCATTCCCGTTCGTCCATACTTTTTACCGATTCACTTACAACCTTATATGATTGAAAAGTTCGGATATCAAGAGGGCGATTTTCCCGTGACCGAAGACTTGGGCAAGCGCGGATTGGCGATTCCATTCAGCGGCGTAATGACAGAAGCACAAGTGGATTATGTCTGCAATATCATTCGCGAAGAATTGAAAAAATGAAGTTCTTAAATTTGGTCTTTCCTTTTTTCATAATTCATCCTTTATTACTATGAACATCGGATATTTTCCTCCTCAAAAACGACGCGGCATAATTATGCATAGTGTTATTTTGCTTGCACTGCTATCAATATCCATCATTGGTTTTATTATTCTTTCACGCTCGCAAGTAGGTCCTGCATTTCTTACCGCGCTTCTTATCGCAATTGGAACTTTTATCTTAATCCCTTTTTTCGGATACCGCCTCTACGCGTTAATGCGCGCAAACTACAAGCTTGACCGTGATAGTTTTTCGATCCACTGGGGTTTACGCGTAGAAGATATTCCACTGAGCGACATTGAATGGATGCGCCCCGCAGGAGATTTAACCAACCCCTTAATATTGCCCGCCTTTCGCCTGCCTGGCAGTATCGTTGGCGTACGCCGCCATCCCGATCTTGGTGTTGTTGAATTCATGGCATCTGAAGAAAAAGATTTATTACTGGTTGCAACCGCGAAACGGGTTTATGTGATCTCACCCAAAGATGCAAATGCGCTTACACAAACGTTTGCGCGCGCAACTGAACTGGGCAGTCTTTCACCCGTTACAGGAAAATCTGAATTTCCGTCTTTTGTAATCGCACAAGCTTGGGAAGCCCCACTGACGCGTTTTTTATGGCTTGGCGCTCTTTTTCTTAATATCGGTATGTTGGTTTGGGCGGCATTGATCATCCCATCTCTCAAAAGTATTTCTCTTGGATTCAACGCAACAGGTGCGCCGCTAGCAAATGCGCCAGCTGTCCAGCTTATTTTGCTGCCAATCACCAGCCTTTTGCTTTCAGTAACGGGCTGGTCAGCTGGCTTATATTTTTACCGCTGGGAAAAAGAACGCGCGCTTGCCTATATTGTCTGGGCATCGAACATGGCGAGCTGTTTTTTATTTCTAATTGGGATGATATTTTCTATCAACTTATAATTTTAATATTTAGCATGAGGTAAAACATAAATGAAATTGAAGTATCGGGCTGACATTGATGGGCTGCGAGCAATTGCAGTGTTGTCTGTTCTTTTTTATCACACAGGCATACCATTATTTTCTGGTGGGTTTGCAGGAGTAGATGTTTTTTTTGTTATCTCAGGCTATTTAATTACAACCATTATCGTCAAAGAAATTGACGCGAAGGAATTTTCGCTCGCTAAATTTTACGCGGGAAGAATCCGCCGTATTTTTCCCGCACTATTTATAGTGATGATATTCACGCTAATTACAAGCTTGATTTTATTTGATGCAGAAAATTTCAAACAGTTCGGTCAAAGTTTATTTGCCGCATCCTTTTTTTTTGCAAATATTCTTTTTTGGAATCAATCAGGTTATTTCGACGCCCCGTCTTCATTAAAACCTCTCCTTCATGTTTGGTCATTATCTGTCGAAGAGCAATATTATATTGTCTTTCCAATTTTAGTTGTATTTCTATCCAGCCACTTTAGGCGAAAACCCCCATTTTTCTTGATATCTTTTACAATAATCTCTTTCCTTTTAAGTATATACGCAATGAGCTATGGCAAAACTTCATCTGCCTTCTACCTTCCACATTTACGCATATGGGAGCTTCTCTGTGGAAGTATTCTAGCATTTAAATTGTTCCCAAAGCCAAAGAATCATTCTTTGGCCAAGATACTGGGATTAAGCGGATTAGCCTTAATCAGCTTTGCAGTTTTCTACTATACAACAGACACAAATTTCCCTGGCTGGTCAGCACTGCCCCCCGTACTGGGAAGTATACTTATCATTCACTCAGACGCTCAGCACACATCTTGGGCTAACAAAATCCTTTCATCCCGCCATCTTGTCTTTATTGGAAAAATTTCGTATTCACTATATCTTTGGCATTGGCCCATTATTGTCTTTGGAAAATACTTCATCATTCGTCTGCCAACGGCCTATGAAATGGCAGGGCTGATCTTTTTAAGTCTAATCGCCTCAGTCATTTCTTGGAAATTTATTGAAACACCTTTTCGAACAAGAAGCATAGAAAACACCACTCAGCTATTCTCTTACGCAAGCATTAGCATGCTCGTCATGTCACTCATTGGACTGAGCATTTATTTCAACAATGGGTTTCCTCAACGCATTAAAGAAATTCCAGTGAATACCACGACACAAAGCGAATTCAACTGGCGTAAATGTGATTACACCGAGAACATTCATGGAAGTACCCCACCTATATGCCTTGTTGGAAAAAACACTTCTAATCCAGTCTTTTTATTATGGGGGGACTCGCATGCATTTTCTTTAGCGCCAGGTATCCACATTTCTGCGTTAAAAAATAATGTGCAGGGCAGTTTCACATTTATGTCATCCTGTCCACCAGCATTAGATATTAGATTCCGAAAAGGAGGCGGCGACTGCATGCAATTTAATGATGCGGTTTTCAATTACATAAAAAATAACCCGAGCATCAAAACTATTATCCTTACTTCCGAATGGGCAGCTTATACAGACGAATCAACATCTGAAAACAGTAACGAAAACGAAATTTTTCTAATCAAAAGAGATTTTAAATACCAAGATCCACCACTCACAAATACTGAGGTTTTCAAATTTGGCATCGACCAAACCATTGATAAAATACTTAAGTTGGGCAAAGATATTGTTATCGTTAGTCAAATTCCTAATATAGGATACGATGTGCCATCAGCATATTCGATTGCAAAACGAACTGGAAGGGATATAAATGAAATCATAGCCCCTACACGAGCTGAATATCTGCAAAAAAACCTAAACACCATTCACATGTTACAAGGCATTCATGAAAAATATAAAATTCAAATTATTCACCCGGAAGACCTATTATGCGCTAAAACATGCTCTGTCGTTGCTCAAAATCAAGCCATCTACGGCGATTCGCATCACCTATCTACTTTTGGCTCACAATATATCTCAGCAATATTCGATTCTCTTTTTACATCATTAACAGGCATCAAATAACTTCAATATGGTATTTCAATTTATATACGGCTTCTTACTCGCAGTATGTATCGGATTGATCGCTTACAAAGCTCACAGCCTCAATAAAAGCGGAGTGCTCTCCGCAACGTTAATAGGCACGCTCATCTTTGGTATTGGCGGCTGGCAATGGGCGGTTTTGCTTTTAACTTTTTTCATCACCTCCTCTGCCTTAAGCCGCGCTTTTAAAAAGAGAAAACAAAATCTCGAAGAAAAATATTCAAAAGGCAATCAACGCGACGCTGGACAAGTTTTTGGCAATGGCATCCTTGCCGCATTTTTCGCTGTGTTAAATTTCTTTTATCCCAATTCGCAAATCATTTGGCTTTGTTTCGCTGCGTCGCTCGCCGCCGTCAACGCCGATACTTGGGCTACTGAGCTCGGTGTATTAAATCCAACGCCGCCGCGCATGATCACTAATTTAAAAATAGTTGTGGAAAAAGGCACATCGGGCGGAATCTCCTTAATCGGTTCGCTTGCCTCTGTAGGCGGATCTGCCCTCATTGGCATTCTCGCTTCTCTGCTTGCGCCTGAACCTGCTGCCGTTTCAACAGCCTTCATCATCACCCTGGCAGGCTTCTGCGGCGCACTATTTGATTCACTAATTGGCGGCACAGTTCAAGCCACGTATTATTGCCCCGCTGATAAAAAAGAAACTGAAAAATATCCAATGCATACCTGCGGAACACAAACCATTCACATACGCGGCTGGAAATGGTTACACAATGATCTAGTTAATTTTGCCTGCGCTGCTTTTGGCGTACTTACATATCTCATTCTCCAAGGAATTATTTAATGTCATCATCTACTATCTTAGTCACCGGGGCCAGCGGTTTTGTCGCCATCCACACCATGATCCAATTGCTGGAAAAAGGATATAGCGTTAGAGGTACTTTAAGAAGCCTCAGCCGTGAAGGCGAAGTACGTTCAACAATTGAAAAATATATCAACACAAGCAAGCTTGAGTTGATTGCCGCAGATTTAGACAGTGACACAAACTGGGAAAAAGCCATGCAAGGCTGTGAATATGTTTTACATGTAGCATCGCCTTTTCCGCTATATGAACCCAAGCACGAAGACGAATTAATCATCCCAGCCGTACAGGGGACTTTGCGGGTATTACGCGCCGCCCATAACGCAAAGATCAAACGCGTTGTACAAGTTTCATCCAATGCCGCAATTTCTGCCGGACATCACGGAGAAAATAGAGTTTTCGACGAAAAAGATTGGTCGAAGATCGAAAATAATATTGGGGCTTACTCAAAAAGCAAAACACTGGCAGAGCGCGCCGCTTGGGATTTTATCAACGGCACAGAAAATACAAATAGAATGGAACTTGTGGCGATCAACCCTCCATTGATTTTGGGACCCATCCCCAACAAAGATTCCCGTACTTCTATAGAGCTTGTGCGCACACTTATGCTTGGGCAAGTTCCTGGGGTAGCACGCCTAAAAATGGGGCTCGTAGACGTGCGCGATGTTGCCAACGCGATCATCTCCGCAATGAGCACACCTGAAGCGGCAGGCAATCGATTCCTTTGTTCCAGTGAAACAATTTGGATCAAAGAAATCGCTGATTTGTTAAAAAAGAATTACGCAGCCCGCGGATATAAAATTAACGCCATTCAATTTCCCAGTTTTTTAGTTCGCTTCATTAGCCTGTTTGACAAAAAAATCAAATTAGTCACCAATAGCCTCGACTGGGATTTTGAACTTTCCAACGAAAAAGCAAGGCGAATCTTAAATTGGTCGCCTCGCTCAGCACAGGAGGCAATCCTCTCTATGGCTGATAGCTTAATCGAGCATGGGGTTATATAGCCAATGGAAAAGATATTTCAAAACAAAGTTGCATTAATCACAGGCTCTAGCCGCGGGATTGGACGCGCCATGGCCTTGCATTTTGCTGAACGCGGCGCAGATGTAGTCATAAATTTTTTCCGTAACCGCGCACCAGCCGAAGAAACAGCGCGGGATGTAGAAAAACTTGGGCAGCGAGCATTACTTTACAAAGCCAATGTGGGAGAATTAGATGAATTAAATTCCATGTTTGACGAAACAGAAAAAACATTGGGCGGCTTAGATTATTACATCCATAACGCCGCTTCTGGATACAACCGCCCAAGCATGGAGCAAAGACCCAAAGGCTGGGATTGGACAATGAACATCAACGCGCGCTCATTGCTATTTGGCGCACAACGCGCCGCCGCAATGATGGAAAAACGCGGCGGCGGAGCCATTGTCAGCTTGACCAGTGCCGGTTCAACGCGCGTCATCCCAGATTATATTGTGGTTGGCGCAAGTAAAGCGGCGATTGAAAGCTTAACGCGCTATTTAGCTGTGGACTTGATCAAAAAGAATATTGTGGTTAACGCCGTTTCCCCCGGAGTGGTACAGACAGAAGCCTTGCAACATTTTATATCCGTTGGCACACAGAATGAGATCATGCAGAAATTTATAGAAAGAGTGCCCGCAGGAAAATTAGTTCAAGTAGAAGATGTGGCAGAAGTAGTGGCATTTTTATGTTCTCCTTCTGCGCGAATGATCGTTGGGCAAACTATTGTAGTAGATGGCGGATATACATTACCGCTGGCAAGGGATGGGTAAGTATTAGGCTACCTGTAATACCATCCCGAAGGTTTATTTCGAGTAATTTGAACGACCTATGGCAACCTTCGGGACGTTTTTTTAATTACTGGTGAACCCCAAAGTCATTTCCAGATTTTAAAGTCTTTTAATATCGAGCCACCCAAAAACTCACGCACAATAGAATTTTCTGGAACAAGGTGGATATCAATAGGCATGAACCATTCGAGAAACGCGAGCAAGCGCTTGGCTTCTATATATTCAGGGATGCCAAAAGGGACTTGCCGCAATAAAGGTTCAGCCAATGGTCGCAGCGCAGAGAGTTCATATACAAGTGCGGAATTAAACATTAGATCCGCGTTTTCTTGATATGGGAAGATATGTGATTTTTCTCCGTGGCGCACTGATTCCCAGCGTGAGAGAGTTTGCACTGCAGAGTATCCACGTTCACGGGCGTCGCGAACGATTCGGCGCAGGAGGCGGGTATCGGTGGTGGAAACGCGATTGTGGCGGTCTAGGTTGAGCTGAGTCAAGGCGGAGGTGT
>VFJR01000119.1 GCA_009885945.1 Anaerolineaceae bacterium | reverse complement strand
TGAAGAGAAACCTAATCTCTCCACTGCGCCCCACATCGCGCGGATGATATCCAGCGATGTATAGTGTGCATTGAGGGAGGATGCGCTCGCGAGGCGCAGTTCTTCCTCAGTTAAGATGTCTTTGAGTTCACGCACGCGGCCTGAGAGACGCGAGTCTCCCCAGCCCACGTACTTCGAAAGGGTTTCCTGTTCTTCGGGAGTGGCTGCGCGATTACTTGCAGCGAGTTCCTTTGCGAGCAGGATGGCTTTCTTGTTGTTCTCAAAGCGGATGGATGGTGCTCCGAGGTCAAGAACTTGACCCTCGGGAAAATAGAATTCTTGTGACATGACGTCATGCCTCCATATGGAATGGGCGGAGAATCAAATCCGCCCGTCCGACCACCTTAATGAAGAGATGGGCAGGCGGGCAGGACTCGATTGTGAGGCTTGAAATATTACAAAGTCGTGACTTTTGTTACTGCAAAGAAAAGACCTATGAGTGCATACTATAAATATAATTATTTAGTCGAATTATGGGGGATACCCCAATAATATCAAAAGCCAATTTCTGTAACTCCTCCATCCTTATCCTAAATTTAAAAATTCTTTTTGGGTTCTTATTCTTGTCAGTTTATTGATCGAAAGCCCTATATTATTGTGTAAGATCAGCACAAAGTTAGCCGCTTCTCTCTCCCACCCAAACACATTAAGAGGCACAAAGTTTATGAACAATCAAATGATTTCAACTCCTACGAAACCGTTATTCAAGAAAGAACTCTTAAGTAGATGAAAACTGCGCCTAACAAAGTACGCACTGGATAAGCGGGATTCATCGCTACGCTCCGTGTCAAGCACTTTTCTGGCTTCGAGTTTTTCCTACGCTTGCATCGAATCCAATCCCACTCACAAGCCGCTAACGCAAGCCACTGACTTGTCCCTTGTATTAGAACTCTTTTAGGAGATTAATCGTGAAACACTTAGGAATTTTTTTCCTTATTATTTTTCTTGGAATCATATTTGGTTGTCTCGCTGGAGGCATCATTGATTTTCTTCCTAGTTCTGGCGTATTTACATCTTGGGAATTGCTCGATAGTCCAGTTAAGTTTACACAAATTATGCATATAAACTCCGACGGAATCTGGGCTCAAACCAAAGATAACAAATTGTACTTTTGGGGATTTGGTAATTTTTGCTCTGGAAAGCTTAACGTAAAATGTCTTCAATGGGTTGAGACAGCAAATATACCTAGCGATGCTTATAGAGATGACTATTCACGCATGGGCAAGGGCAAGAATTGTCCAGAAAGCAGTGTCTATCCCAAAAAATATCCAGGAGAAACCATCGAATGTGCGCGTGCATTCCTACGAAGAGGGCCAGGATATTATAGTACATACTTTGCTCTCATAAAAGATGGAACGCTCTGGGAGTGGGCTCCCCCTCCTGGAACCGATACCGCTGGAATGACGTTATTGGTTGGGCCATTTATCGGTTTGTTATTAGGTATTATTGTTGGAATAGTTTATCTAGTTTTCCAGAGTTACAGGTTTTACTCTCGTCGGGCCAAGCCAACATAATGTGCAGGCCCACCAACTGTTCGGGATCAACGTGCATGCGACAAGGCGGCTTTGGCCCCACAACGGTCTCGCCAGTATCTGCGGAAATCGGCCTGCCATATCCTTCTCCATACTTACTAGCAGATTTGCTGACAGACCGGGCGAAATTGGTGGGTGTAGCACAAGTCGTAAACCGCTAACGCAATCTGTTATCTTTATCAGTGGGGAAACCCCAAAATAAACTTCAATGAAAATAAACCATATCCAATTCTTACTTTTGTTCGCCATTCTTTCGGCTGCCTGTGGAGCACCACCAGAGTCGAGCATATCCATATTATAAAAAACCAGGAGGTTCTTTATGTTTCGTAATCGCACGTTCAAAGTTTTAAGTAATCTTATTCTGCTGGCGGCTTTTTGCACCGGGCAGGTTTCTGCCGCGTCAGGCAATAGCGCCAATCAGGTGGAGAAAAAGTTGCTCGCCTTATCACTGCCTTCTTTGAAGGAAAACCAGGCGCCTGCTGCTGCTGTGAACGCCAGTCCAATTCGCTATCTACCAGGCTTTGGAACAAACACACTTTTTGCAAATGATGACGATTCAACCGACGCAGTGCCAATTGGTTTTACGATTAACTTCTTTAATAACCAACGTTCCACCTTATATGTTAACAACAACGGAAACATTACATTTGATGCAGCACAATACATTTATACTCCGTATAACCTCACCAACACTACGCATGAGATTGTGGCAGCCTTTTTTGGTGATGTAGACACGCAAGGTGTGGGTTCGTCACAGGTTACCTATGGCAACGACACAGTGGATGGGCATCAATCTTTTGGCGTTAATTATGTCAATGTTGGGTATTATCCTAGCCAAACTGATAAATTAAACAGTTTTCAAATAATCCTGATTGACCGATCCGATGCTAGTCCTGGCGATTTCGACATTGAGTTCAATTATGAAAAAATTCAATGGGAAACCGGCGATCACCCTACAAGCGGGGGAATAGACGGTCTAGGTGGTTATTCCGCCAGAGCAGGCTTCTCGAACGGCACGGGAACTGCTGGAACTTTCTTTGAACTTCCCGGATCAGGGACAAATGGCGCGTTTCTAGATACAAATTCTACAACCGGATTGATCAACAACACCTATGTTAGCGGCGTTCCTGGGCGCTATTTGTTTGAATCTCGCAATGGCGCAATCTCCATGATTGAACTCACCAGCATTGAGGTGACGCAAGTTATACAGGATTTGAACAACAGTGTTGCTTTAATTGCGGACAAATCCACTTATCTCCGCGCTTACTTGCGCACCAAAAATTTGGGAGAAGTCATAAGCAATGTCACAGCGGAACTTTCCGCTTACAGAGATGGCGCTTTATTAGGCACAGTGAAGCCAGGTAATTTATCTGGAGGGTATATAGATGTAACATATCACGACCTGCCCATAGACGATTCTTTTAGAGGAGACTTGGAAAAGAACCTCTACTTTAAGATACCAGCCGCATGGATAACTGCGGGAAACATAACCTTTAATATCAATAAGGTTAATCAGCCAATTACATGCGCAGAGCAGGATCCACACGATGCTCTTAATAATTGTGAAGTGAATGTTAATTTTATAAATGGGCCAGTACCAAATATAAATTTTTGGGGCATCTCTTTTACCGGGCATGAACCTGGTAAAACCGATATAGAAGAAGCAAGAAACCAAATCCTAAAGACTTTCCCAATTTCTAAAATTTCGGGAGAGTATTTTGGAAATGTGCGGATTCTTAGGCTTCCATCACAGCCTACTACTGATAATGAACTGGTGGGTTATGTGTGGACTCAAATGGCTGCTCGAAATCTATTTTTAAATAAATATTATTGCGTCCTCAAGGAATGTTTCAACGTTGGTGTTCTTGTTGATTATCCAGGTGTTACATCCAGCGGCTTTGGGGCAGGAGGAACAGCTATAAGTTACTTAGCAGATTTTGTTCCTATAAATTTTGGGCACGAAGTTGGACATATATCTGGAAATCCAGAAATTTTTCATACAATTTGTGAAGGAAATGAAAAACAACCCAGATATGCTCCAGGCTATCCTTACCAAGGTGGAAGGATTAGCGACGAATTTACAGGTAATAATGCGTTTTATGGGTTTGATACTGCACTTGTACCAAAATCTTTCGGCGAAGCTTTGCCCAAATATCCTGACGGCAAAGATTATAATGTGATTTATAGCCCAGCAGGGGAAACTACTGGTGACATGATGAGTTATTGCTCCGTAGTATGGCCATCTGATAAAACATACAACTCTATTTTTGATGGACTTAAATGGCGCTGGCCCTTATCTACTTCTCCAACAACACCATTACCATCACAGCCTTCTGTAATGGTCACAGGTTTCGTTGATAATAGCCAAGGAACGGGAAGTTTACAATCAATTTACGCACTTGAATCAAATCCGACAGTTCCTACCTCTGGCAGCTATGTCATTCGTTTTGAAGATGCGGCTAATCAAGTAATTGCATCGTATAACTTCGAGCCTGAAATTGTGGGGGATGCATCTGATTTTGGAGCGTTTGCGCTAACTCTTCCCTGGGCCAGCAATACGGCTCATATTATTGTGCTTAACCCATCTGGTGTGCAACTTGACTCGCGCGCCGTTTCGAGCCACGCGCCAACCGTAACTGTTGTTTCTCCAAATGGCGGAGAATCCTTAAGTGGGTCAACTGCAACGATCAGCTGGTCGGCAAGCGATCTGGATAATGATGCGTTGAAATATGTAATCCAATATAGCAGCGATAGTGGAAGTGCTTGGCTTCCTCTGGCGGTTGATTATCCCAACACTACTTTTGATCTTGATCTAGCTTCTATTTCCGGCGGTGATTCCAGTTTAATCCGTGTTATCGCAAATGATGGAATTCTCACCTCTCAGGATCAATCCGACGCTGTATTTAGCGTCGCAAAACACGCCCCTGAAGCAACGATAGACACACACAACGACGCAACCTTCTCCGGCGACCAGACTGTCATTCTTGAAGGCAGCGGCTTTGATAAGGAAAACGGTCAATTGCCGGGCACGTCACTCAGCTGGAGTTCGGATTTAGATGGAGTCAAGGGTCAAGGCGAATCACTGGCTATCAATGCGAATCAGTTAAGCGAGGGCACGCATATCATCACTCTTACCGCTACCGATAGCGACGGACAAACGGGCACAACCTCGATCACAATCCATATCTACCGTCACTTTTCAAGCCTGACCGTTGAACCCAACTCGATCAGCCGAATCGCTGAACATGGCAGTACGCGGCCTTCAAATGACATTATCCATGTCAATCATTTGGGAGATCACTCGATATCCTGGTCTGCTACAAAAGACCAAAACTGGATTACGCTAGGCCCAACTACAGGGACTACTACGCCAGCGGAACTTGTCGTTACCACTGACCCAACAGGTTTGGAAATTGGCACGTATAACAGCACAATCACCATTACTTCATCAGATGCAGAAATTAACAGTTCGCAAACCATACCCGTGACGCTTGAAGTAACGCCTGTTCCCGCTCCTGTCGTTAATAGCGTGGTACGCGCTGACGCCAGTCCCACTAGTCTAGCCAGTGTAAACTTTACTGTGACTTTCTCCAGGCCTGTTACAGGCGTTGACACCGATGATTTTACTTTGGAGACAACAGTCCCTTGGGGCGCAGATGTGAGCTCGGTCAATGCTTTAGAGACAACCTATGCTTCTGTAAACATGAGGGCAGGTGATTCTAAAGAGCAGACCGCTATGTCTACAACTATGGCTGCAAATGCCATTACTGGCTTTAGTAATACGTACAACGTTACAGTTAACACCGGCAGCGGCTCAGGCACGATTCATCTGGATGTTATGAATGATGGATCAATTCTTAATATAGATTCCACCCCCTTAGAAAGCGGATTTACTGGCGGTGAAACTTATACGGTTGATAAAACTGCGCCGACTGTAACGAATGTCACCTCGGATATTGCAAACGGTGCATATAAGGCAGGCACTGTTATTCCGGTCAAAGTCATCTTCGGTGAACCTATCATTGTTACGGGGTTCCCGCAATTGACCCTTAAAACAGGAGCGATCAATCAAACCGCCGTCAATTACACTGACGGCTCAGGCACAACCACGCTGACCTTTAATTACACTGTACAGGCAGGCGATACATCCAGCGATCTCGATTATGCTGCGGCGACTGCGCTTGCCCTGAATGGCGGCACGATCAAGGATGTAGCGGGTAATGATGCGCTATTGACTCTTGCTGCTCCGGGAGCGGCGAGCTCGCTTGGATATAACAAGGCCATTGTGGTGGATACAACTGCGCCAACGATCATGATCAACAACCCAACAACCAGCCCGGCACAGAGCAAGACCCTCACCGCCAGCATATTAGACGGAACATTAACGATGAGTATTACCACCGGCTCGACCTGCAACAGCTCGCTAACCTTTATCACCTACGCCGACAAAACATTCACCTCGCAAAACGACAACGGTTCAAAGGTATGTTACAAGGCTGTTGATGCTGTGGGTAACGCCGCTTATCTTATGTCCAGTGCCATTTCGGGTATTGATACGACTGCGCCAACGATCACGATCAACAACCCAACGACCAGCCCAGCGCAGAACAAGACCGTCACCGCCAACACTCCAGATGGTACGTTGACGATGGTCAACACCACTGGCACGCTCTGCGGCAGTTCCCTGACCTTTGTTGCATACTCCAGTCAGACCTTCACATCGGAATCCAATAACGGCATAAAAGTATGTTACAAAGCCGTGGATGTAGCAAATAACATTGCCTACCTAATGTCCAACGCCATTGGCGGCATAGACACAACTGCGCCAGATACGCAAATTAACTCCCAGCCAGCCAACCCAAGTTTTTTCCAGAATGCGGCCTTCACTTTTTCCAGCCCAGACAGTACAGCCACATTTGAATGTAAATTGGAAACGACTGTGTTTACCGCTTGTGTCAGCGGCCAGTCTTATTCAAACTTACCTGAAGGTACACATATATTCCAAGTTCGCGCCAAAGATGCAGCGGGTAATGTTGATCCAAGTCCCGCCTCTTCTAATTGGATAGTCAACCTCCCCCCGATTGTTACATCTATCGATACTGATTCAACACCTACTGCCTCAGATACCATTTTTTTCACAGTAACCTTCTCCGAGCCAGTTACAGGCGTAAATGCAAGTGACTTTACTATAACCCGTGTATCTGGACCTGCCGCTGGAACTTTGACGATAAGCTATGACGGTGGTATAGATGATATTTATTTTGTGAATGTCACATCTACTGATATTAAAACTGGAACTGTTTTTCGTCTTGACCTGATAGACAACGATTCGATTAAAGACACTACTTTGAATCCGCTAGGTGGAGCAGGTGCAGGAAATGGTAATTTCACTTCGGGCCAATCCCCTACAATCGATAGAACTACGGAATTTAGATCTGTCGGCACATATGATGGCTGGATTCTCGAATCCTCCGAGACCAGCAACCAGGGTGGTACATTAAACAATACCGCCATTCACTTTGCTGTTGGAGATGATGCGAATAATAAGCAATATCGCGATATCATGCATTTCAATACTGCGGGGCTGCCAGATAATGCAATAGTAATTTCCGCCACGTTGGGGGTCAAAAAATACAATATTGTGGGAACAAATCCATTCAACATCCTGAACCCTTTACGTGTAGATATTGCAAGTCCACGTTTCGGCACAATCTCCAATCTTGAGATTGGCGACTTCCAGGCAACTGCCGATCTAACACCCGCAGGCACCTTTAATTCCACAATGGCGTCCGGTGGCTGGTACAACGTCGACTTAATCAATGCAGCAGAAACATACTTGAACCGAACAGGTGCAACGCAATTCCGTATGCGCTTCGCAACAGATGATAATGGTAATTTCATTGCAGATTACATGAACTTCTACAGTGGTGACGCGGCCACAACGACCGATCGTCCATTGTTGACTATTAATTACTATGTGCCAGCAATCGGACCTGATTTGCCAACAGGCCAGTAAAAGAATATAAAGAAAAAGCATTCTTGAATTTCGCTTTAAATCCATAATTATTCACTGTGTTGGTGAAAGTTTTGACCCATCCTGATAAGGATGGGTCTTTTTCTTCTGTTATGAAAACCCCAGTCCACTTTCTCTCAGGGACTTCCAGGTCTTGCCAATGATCAAGTGATCCAACACTTCAACATCAAGGATCTTCCCGATCTTCACAGATTCGCGAGTCAACATAACATCATCCGGACTCGGAGAATTGTCGCCGGACGGATGGTTGTGAACCAGGATGATCGAAGATGCATTCCTGCGGATGGCAGGATTGAACACTTCGCCCAAGCGCACCTGTGCGCTGGAGACCGAACCGATATAAATCTCGGCGATCTCGATCACGTGATTGCGGCGGTCAAGCAGGATTGTGCGGAGATGTTCCTTTTCGAGCAGGGACATCTCTGCATGCACCAGCATGGCAGCGTCCGCCGGTGAGTTGATGACCGCGCGTTCACTGGTTGTATTCATCGCCAGTGACAACG
>VFJR01000207.1 GCA_009885945.1 Anaerolineaceae bacterium | reverse complement strand
CAACATACTCCTTATATGTATACCCCGTCATTGACTCAAAAGCGCCCGCTACCCAATTTAAATGCATATTGTTTTCCGAATCCAATTCAGTCGAAAACGTGTAATCTGTGCTGACTTGCGATATCAGGCGATATTTTTCCTCGCTTGCACGGGCTCGCTCAAGTGCGTTTTGCACATTGCGTGATGCCAAATGCTGGAGCACAGCTCCTACGGGGAAAAGCACCAAACTAACAATCCATGTAGTTAATGGAGAATTATCAAAACCAATACTGGTGTTTGCTTGAACTTGGTTGTACGCCATCCAGCTGCCTGCAGCGAGCGATAAAAAGGTAAATGCAGATGCGCCAGCGCCGCCTAATAGAATTCCTGCAATGGCAATAACCAGCCCATAGCCCAGCAAATAGGCTTCGCTTTGCACACCATTTCCTGTGAGCGCGGTAATGGTAAAGAAAAACCAAAAGGCGCTTACTTGAATAACGGATGCAGATTTAATATGTCCGCGATGTAACATCACCAGAAGGATGATATTGACTGTTTCTCCAAAGATTACCTGCACAAGGATTCTGCTTAAATTCTCAGGCTTTAAGAGAAGTGCATAGATAAAAAATGGAATCGGAACACAGACAAGCGTCCACAAAATAATATTCAATAAATAAGCTTGCTGGGTTTTAGACTCATCGTCAAAACTTGGGGCTGTAAATATTTTCTTAAAATTTGTCATGGGTTTTTCAGCCTTCTGAAATCACCATCCCGCGCTGTCACCCCAATGGTGTCCAAATGTTCGAGCAATGCCTGCGCATATTTACGAGTTGTGTTGAAGAGATCTCGTACTTCTGCCAGTGTAATTTTCTCTTTTTGTTTCAAGATCGTTCGGAGTTTTTCCACCATTTCATCATAATCAGTTCTGCGGAAGATAACATCAGACGAAACAGTGATCAATTCTTTTAATTCGATCAAAGCATTGACGACTTCTTCCCCAACTTCACTTTGACATTCTTTGACGCTCGGCGCAGCATATGGATTCAATTCAAACTTACGCATCAATTTCTGAACCTGAGCCTGCTCCGCCCCATTGAAGAGAATCTCATGCCCGGCATTCGCCACCCAACTGCCTGCTTCGATGAGCGTTTTTTGTTTCACAAGTTGTGTGATGCAGGCTGTGTATATTCGTGGAGATAGCTTGAGCTTACTCTTCAATTCCTCACGAGACATACCGCGCCTTAATGGAAATTGCTTGTGATGTAAATTAAGAATATTTTCCACACGGCTCTTCAACTCATTCCAATGGGGAAGTATCACGATCAGCAAATCACTGGTTGTTTTTACTTCACCATTCTCCAGCAAGGTAATTTGTCCACTTTGTATCAATTCATCCAAAACACTTTGCGCCTTGACTGAGTCGAGGCGCGATTTTGTCACCACATCTTTTATGCTCGCAATATTCAACGCGAGCGCGGCTTCGAGCAAAACTTCTGCGGGCGTGCCTTGTGTCAGCGATTCAAGTGACTTGAGCACGCTTTCGTCAAAGCGTTTGTGCCTGCCTTTGGGCTGATGGTCAATAATGCTTCCGCCGCCAAGGGTTTCACTGGGGGATGGGCGGCGTAAAATATAACGATCTCCACGCACAGTAACGACGGGGTCGCGCAATTCGAGTTGAATCCAGGCTTCTTCGCCTGCATTGAGTTCTTCCACGCCAAGCAAACGAAGCGTGGCAATGGTTTCACATGCGCCTACAAAAAATTTCACCTCATCACCATGTTTGACAGAAGATACCGCATCTTTGAGCAAACGAAAACGAGCATCGATTCTTCTGGTGGCTTGATATTGATTCGGATGAACAACCACTTCACCGCGTTTGATTAATTCTGTATCCACACCTGAAATATTCACAGCCGTGCGCGAACCGATCACTGCTATTTCTTCTTTCTTTTTGTGAGTTTGCAAGCCTCTTACTCTTCCCGTTAACCCACTTGGCAAAATTTCCACTTCATCACCAACTGAAAGATGACCATCGCTGAGCGTACCTGTCACGACGGTGCCGAATCCGCTCATGCTGAAGACACGGTCAATTGGCAAGCGCGGACGGTTGAGGTCAAGCCGCGCAGGTTTTTCTTCCAGTATTTTACTAAGCGTGCTAATGAGAGTGTCGAGTCCTGTTTTTGTTTTTGCAGAGACTCTAACGATAGGCGCATCTTTTAGGACGGTGCCGCTCACAGCGCCGCGAATGTCAATTTCCAAAAGATCAAGCCAGGTTGAGCCCCCTTCGGGGATGTCATCAGACGCGATATCTATTTTTGTCAGAACTATTAATCCAGCGGGAATCTGTAATAAATCTAATATGGCAAGGTGTTCTTTTGTTTGGGGCATTACCCCTTCATCAGCCGCGATGACCAATAACGCCGCATCAATTCCCCCGATGCCTGAAAGCATGTTTTCAATAAAGTCACGGTGACCTGGCACATCGACGATACCCACTTCTTCACCATTGGGCAAGTTCATCCACCCGAAGCCAAGTTCAATGGTCATCTCACGGGCTTGTTCTTCTTTGAGACGATCTGGATGCGTGCCTGTAAGCGCCGCAACTAGCGTGGACTTACCGTGATCTACGTGACCTGCTGTGCCGATGACTCTCATGGATTTATTTTAACGTACTTAACAACTCCACCAAGCGCGGATGTTCTGCATACACGCCGCGATATTTCTCTGGCAAAATCACAGCAATGCGGCACATAATCTCATCTGTATATTGTTTCAATACTTCATCGCGATTCTCTTTTGGCAATGGATCTAACATAAACGGAACGCCAGCGTGTAGATAGACCTTGTTGCGTTTAAAACGCTTTATATTTTTCCAAAATACTTCATCTTCAGTGCCCCAGATAGCAACTGGCACAATGGGGCTTTTTAACTTTGCGGCGAGATAGCTAACGCCAGGGCGCGCTTCGATCATCGAGCCAACCCGAGAACGAGTGCCCTCTGGGGCAATCGCGAGTACATTATTCTCTTGCATAACTTCAATCACTTTACGAACTGCTCTCACATCCGAGTTATAACGGTCTACATAAATAAAATTAAGCTTATCCCCCATCCATTTTAGGATGGGGTTTTCAGCCCATTTGTCTGCCACTAAAATATACATATCCCAACGATCCAACCCATAATAAGCAAGCGGAACATCCAAAAAGCCAAGATGATTAACGGCAATCACATAACTTCTATCTTTAGGAAGGTTTTCGTAGCCTGTGATCTCAACATCAGCGAGAATATTGATCACCGTACGAATAAGCCAGCGCAGAAAATATCTCATCATTTATAAGCATATCCTTTTTGCATCACAATTTCCTTCAAGCGTGGATGGTCTTTATAGAATCCACGATACGACTCTGGCAATTCGGAACCTATCTGACACATGATCTCATCGGTTGCGACGCGCATGGCTTGCTCACGTCCTTTACCCTGCGGGATTTCTATAAAGAACGGATTCGATGCAACTGCCTTAAATTTGGTACGGCGAAATCTTTTTAAATTTTTTAATACCAACGAATCTTCAGTGCCCGTTAATGCCACGGGGATAACGGGATATCCGCTTTTGCTGGCGAGGAAAGCCACTCCCATTTTGCCCTCATTCATCGCTGCAGTTTTAGACCTCGTGCCTTCTGGCGCGATCACCAACAAGCCGCCTTTTTGCATACGGATCAAAATCTCTTTTAATGCGCTGTAATCTGCTTCAGAACGATTTAACCAAATTGCATCTACGGCTTTACCAATTGCGCCAAACAAGGGATGATGTTTATATTTATCAGCCACAGGCATGATAATATCTTCGCGGTCAAGTGCGTACAGCAAAATGGCTGTATCTAAACGACCCAGGTGATTTGCCGCCAAGATCACGTTTCCTTTGGGTAATTTTTCCATACCAACAATTTCCACTTCGGCAATAATATTGGTGACGAAACGAATAATGGAGCGTAATGTTTTATATTTCATGAATAGTATTTTACAATAAAAAAGAGATTGCTTTTTAGCAATCTCTTTTTAGTCTTTTTAGCTTATTATCTTCCAGAATATTTTTCGACAATTTGACTAAATATCTTGGCATCATCAGGGTGGATACGCACAACCTCAAATCCAAGATTCATCATATTCGGCGTGGAATCATCTGGTCTGCACCATTTTACGCGGCCAATAAATGACAAATAACTTTTGGTTGAAATTTCACTGGTTAGGTCAAGCCTTAGGTGCATATCTGTACCCTCAGCCAAGTTAAGTGTACTATCCACTTTAAAACCCATATTATTTATATCGGTCATATGACCAATTATTCTAAGAGATCCTTCTTCTACGATTTTTAAATAGTAATTAAAAGACCGTCTGTTTTCTCTGCGCCGTTCCATCATACTATAATACCTCCTGAAAGATCAAAAGAAACTAGTATACTAAAATTTAGTATACGTCTATTTATTTCAATTTGCAATAGCTTTCATATTTTATGATGATTTTGTTATATTTGAATTGCTGTACGATCAGCTTCCTTCTGCTTTAAAAATATGTGTCAAGATGGTGGCTCCGCTCCCGCCGATATTTTGCGCCATGCCAATTTTTGCACCATCCACTTGCGTCAAGCCGCACTCACCACGTAACTGCTGAATCACTTCTACAATTTGATAAATTCCCGTCGCGCCAACGGGATGCCCGCGCGCCTTTAATCCGCCGCGTGTACAAACGGGCACACGCCCAGTAATGCTGATCTCGTTATCCAAGCCAAGCCTCACGCCTTGACCGCGCTCCGCAAACCCACAAGCTTCCAAAGACAATGCCGCCATAATCGAAAAGGCGTCATGTAATTCAAATACATCCAAGTCTGCGAAAGAAATACCAGCCATGTCGTAAGCTCGTTTTGAAGATAAATACGCCGCATTTAAAAACAATGGGTCTTTACGTCCGTGCACAGCAATGGTATCTGTCGCAGATGCAGAACCCGCCACCACAATGCGCGGTTTGCGCGCCACTTTTTCAGCAGGCACAATGATCACAGCCGCCGCTCCATCACCGATCGGAGATGCATCTAATAAATTAATAGGGGAGGCAATTACAGACGAGCGCTCAAATTTTTCAGCCGTGATCTTTTCATGCAAACGCGCATATGGGTTATGCAATGCATTCGCATGGGCATTAACAGAAAAAGGCGCAAAGTCTGCGTGCTTCCAACCAAACTCGTGCATATAACGTCTCATGACCAGCGCATTGATGCCCACAAATGAAACGCCCTGCTCCACTTCATAATCCGCATCTGCGGCAGTTGCCAATGCAGAGGTAACATCACGCCCAGCCTTATCCGTCATTTTTTCCACACCAAGCACCAGCGCAGAATCTATATCACCAGAAGCAACCGCCATCAGCGCGGCGCGAAAAGCTGCCCCGCCAGAAGCGCACGCGGCCTCCATTTTTACAGCTTCCTGTTTCCACAAACCGATCCAATCTGAAAAAAAAGTTCCAAGTTGATTTTGCCCATCCACCAAAGAGGAAAGCATGTTGCCCACAAAAAGCGCATCTACTTTTTCCAAGCCAGCATCTTGCAATGCCGAAAACGCGGCTTCGCCCCCAATTTCGCGCAGGGATTTATCCCAGTGCTCATCAATTTTTGTCTGGCCAATTCCTAGAATCGCAACTTGTCTCATAGAGCAAATTTTACCCGAGCATCCTATCAGGAACTATCCAAAATGCTTCAGCGTTATACTACATACAGGAGATTTTATGAAAAGATTAACTTTTATTTTTCTTATCGCGCTTTGCGCCTGCACCACGCCTATCCCAACACAAAGTGAAACTATGCCCGCCGAGTCAAATCAATGGCTGAGGATTCGCATGATTCACTCGGGCGGCATCATGGGATTACTACGCACAATAGAAATTTCCAACTCTGGAAGCGCGATCATTACCGATGACCGGCCCGCTGAATCAAAAGCGCTTCAACTCTCCACCTCAGAATTGATTCAGCTCAACGAGCTGATCTCATCTGTAAGTTTTTCTACCCAAGCCCCACGCCCCACTTCAGTTTGCGCTGATTGTTTTATCTACGCCATTGAATTAGATACTGAACAGAGTAAAACATTACAAATACAAGTGGATGATACAGATATCAACGAATCAGGTTTCTCAGAGCTGGTTTCTTTTTTACGGGTTGTCATTGAAAAGGCTTTAGCAAACTAGTGGACCACAAAAAACGCATTGCGGAGCTACTGCAAGCTCTTGCGCACAGCGGCGCAGAGGGGCAGATCGCGTATCAATACCTGAATCAGTTTCGAGTGCGTGTGAGCGTTCGCAATCAATTTACAGGTGCGCGCTGGACAATTTTCAGGAACATCCAATTGAGTCCGAGATATTTAAATCCAAAAGAAGAATTATATGCGTTGAGCTTACTAGTCCATGAAGTGCATCATCTGCGGCAAGGATTTTTTCAAGCCTTATCTGTGCAAGGTGAATTAGAAGCCTGGCAGCTTCAATTTCGGTTTTACCAAACACTTGGCACAAAAAACAGATGGGCTGTAATTGATACGCTAGCAACTCTTGATACAGCATCACGAACAGATTTAAACCATGCAGTTACTTTAATGCGAAAGTTTGCAGGGAAAAAATATCATGCAAATTGGCTGCCGCTATTCCCAATTAACAGAGAAATTAAATATTGGATTATGCGAATGATCAAACTTAAAAATTGACGGGAAGTTAATTTCTACTGTCTTTTATTTTCTTCAAGGAGTATACAATGCCTGAGCCTACATTCACCCCTCTTTATAGTTATATGAAATATCCTGAAGATGAAATGAAAAAACGTGCTGATTCTTTTTATCGCCAAGTGCAAAATAGGCGTACAGTGCGAACTTTTTCAGAGCGCGAAGTGCCCCGCGATGTAATTGAAAACTGCATCTTGGCGGCAGGAACTGCGCCAAGCGGAGCAAATATTCAACCTTGGCACTTTGTTGTGATCGGCAATCCTGAAATAAAAAGACAAATTCGCACAGCCGCCGAAAAAGAGGAGCATGAATTTTACACACACCGCGCAAGCCCAGAATGGCTGGAGGATCTATCGTACCTTGGTACTGATGAACATAAACCATTTCTTGAGACCGCCCCGTACTTGATTGCTATTTTTGAAGAAAGCTATCGTGTTTTAGCAGATGGCAAGCATCGCAAAAATTACTATGTAGGCGAATCTACTGGCATTGCTACAGGAATTTTGCTGACAGCAATTCATCATTCGGGTTTGGTATCCCTCACACACACTCCCAGCCCAATGGGATTTTTGAACAAGATTTTAAAACGCCCTAAAAATGAGAAGCCTTTTTTGCTATTGGTGGTCGGTTACCCTGCGGAGGGCACAGTTGTTCCTGACATTAGCAAAAAAACACTTAGCGAGATTGTCACTTTCTATTAAGCTGTATATTATTTTTTATACGCAACGATCATTCCATCACGCAGTGGGGCAAACGAAACAATCCAATCGGGGTCTGTGGTGATGATGCGCGTAAACTCGCGAATGGCTTCGGTCGATTTTTCATGATCGTGCGAATCAAGGATTTGCCCATGCCAGATCATATTATCAATGACCAACAAGCCGCCTGGGCGCAATTTTTCTTTAATCAGCGGCAAAGAAGTTGGGTAGGCTTCTTTATCGATATCATTGAAGATTAAATCAATTGTGCCTGAGGTTTGTCGTAAAGTTTCCACGGCTTCTGCTAGGTGATATTGAATCAGGTCACCGAATCCCATTTTGGATAAATGCTTGACTGCCATTTTTGAGAGAGTCTCATCCCAAACGGTGTGATGCACTACGCTGCCACCATTTTCTTGGACCGCTTTGGCAAACCAGGCAGTTGAATAGCCATAGCCTGAACCCATTTCAAAAACAGTTTTTGCATTGATCATGCGCGCAAGCTGATAGCAGTAATAGCCGCCCGCTGCGCCAATAATGGGGAATTTATTTTTTTCTGCGTATCTTTCCATTTCTTGCATTTCTGCTTCACGAACGGGTACAAGGGCTGTCACGTATTCTTGAACAAGATCATATAATATTTCTGGCATGATAACTCCTTAAGCTATAACAAATTATTTGATTATTATTGTAACTACTCAACCTTCCTTCATACTCGTGGTTATGTCGCTGCGAGGCGCTCTTGGTTCCCCACAGGGCAAATGTGCCGAAGCAGTCTCATAATGACTGAGTAGTTACTTATTATTCTTATTTTAATTTATCCAATTCTTCTTTTAAGAAAGCCTGAATCTCTTTGAAAGCATCCAAGTTCGCAAGATTTGTCAATTCATAGGGATCATTCTTTAAATTATAAAGCTCGAATTCTCCGCTATCATATTCTATATATTTCCATTCATCAGTACGCACAGCAGAATATCTTGGGATGTTATCAGAGCCTTCCACTCCGCCCTCAGCGGGCCAGTGCTCAAAGAGCAGAGAATCACGCCAAGGGGCGGCTGGATCGATAAGCAGGGGCGCAAAGCTAATTCCGTTGACATTTTCTGGAACTTGGACTCCTGCTAATTCTGCAAAAGTTGGCGCAAGGTCTATGTTGGCTATCATGCGCGTTTCAATGCGGGCAGAAAATCTAGCGGGGGCATAAACAATCATAGGGATACGCAGGCAATCTTCATAGACACAATTTTTTCCAAGCCATCTATGCTGTCCGTGGGCAAGTCCATTATCAGAAAGAAAGACGATTATCGTTTTTTCAGACAAGCCGCTTTGCTGAAGTGTATTCAATATTTCTGCAACGCCATCATCGACAGAAAGAAGAGAACGCAACGACTTTAAATAAATTTGATCGTAGCCATCTGATGTTAAAGGTTTAACTTCCCCTAAATAGGCTGGCTTATCACTGATATCTTCTTCTAAAAAATCAGGGGTGCGCGGTACGGTAATTCCAGAAGTCTTTTTAAAAGTTTCAGTATGACGCGCCGCGAAGATTTGAGCGGAGTGTGGATTGTAATAACCTAGGAACAGTAAAAAAGGCTGATCCCTTGTATCATTTATAAAATTGACAGCTTTGCGAGTGATCACATCTGCGCTGAAATTCTCTTTATTTTTAGGGTAAAAGACTTGTCGCCCATTTTCAGACATGGTGAAGTTGTAATAAAAAATGAAAGGCGCGCCGGCATGTTCTATAAATACACCCCATTGATTCCAGCCTGGCGGGACATATCCCTTAGGAGAGACAAACTCATACTCATTCATATATTTTCCAAAATAGGCTGTGGAATATCCTGCATTCTTTAACCAAACAGCAAATGTTGAGTCGTCATTAAATTTTGTCGCCCCGCCATTTGGAGCATGATTATTGTAAACCTCATGATTATGGGCGTACAATCCCGTTAGAATGCTTGCACGGCTGGGGCAGCATAGGGGTGTAGTGGCAAATGCATTCTTGAAATAAATACCATCCTTCATCAAAACAACTTTGACGGTAGGCATATACTCCACTGTGTTATAGGATTGGTCATCAGTCATTATGACTATAATATTTGGACGTTCATCATTCAAACGTAAATCTGAACTTGGTAAGATTGTTGGATTAGCGTTTGGAAACAAAGCAGTTGGAATAGAACTATCTATGACCGAGCTTCCATCTTCTGCAACCATAGTAGATGTTGAAATTGAACTGCAAGAAACCAGCAAAAAAAAACAAGGGCACTAAATAAATTTGTTTACACACTCTTACCATTCTCCTCACAGGCTTCATCTTGAGCCAGCGAATTGATTGTATTGCAAATTGGGTAAAACTTGAATGGGTGTTTGAAATATTAGCAAATCAACGTTGTACAAAACAACTAGCCCCTGATTTGCATCAGGGGCTAGTTGTTTAGAATATGAAATATGTAGGCTGTGACTTTTTTATTGAACGGGACATATCCCAGGTTCTATTCCAGATGGGTCGAAACCAATAGCTTCGCGACAAGTATTATCTAACTCAGAAATACCTTTGATGGGATAGAAATTTACAATTTCAGGATTAGCCGCGCCAGCTTGTTCGTGTGTAAAATGATCGTTGTAATCAAAGAGGGCTGGGTCTAGATAAGTGCCAGCCCAAATCGCAGCTGTATATGTATTTTCACCGCTAAGCAATGACTGTTTAAACGCAATCTGTATGCTATTAGGAGCGCCGGGGTCTAAGCGCACCCAGGCTAGGTCGGCATCATTCCCAATACCTTGATCAAAAAGAACTGTTTCGAATCCATCGCTGGCGGCACCGGCGCTATCCTCGAGCACGGGTCTTTCGCCGCCTACATTTTTATTCGCATCAGCGTAGACATGCACGCCTTGGGTCGTCCAGTCCGAGGAGGCGGGTTGATCGGCTACAATCAGAAGGTCACCATAGCCATATTGATCCAAATCTAGTTCAATAGCATATTGCCCTGAAAAGGAATTATTTGCATCACGGCCAACCATGCTAATAACCACATAAACCCAAGTAGCATCATCTGTATGTAAAACAACTCTATCAATGTCAAGCTGTGGAAAATATACGTCCATAGTATTGGCATTATAGGGCCGTTCAATCTTGCCATTGGTAAAATGATCACCAATCAATGCCCGCGTTGGATTAAGTGAACTGATGGTGCTGTAATCACCCCATTTTTCGCCGCCTACAGTAGGAGGAGTAGCGGGAACGCTTGCATGCTGAATCGTAGAATCAGAAGGTGGCTGCACAACCACTACTTCAGTAGCAGATTCGGTAGCTGCCAATTCTGTAGCGGCTGCTTCAACAGCTTGGGTTTCTTCAAATAAAGATGGCGCTTCACTGGGTTGAACGGAAGCCTTACACGCGCTGAGTATCAGACCGCAAAGTAAAAAAGCCGATAATAAATTAAATCGTTTCTTCATAAAATATCTCCTTTATAAGTATAAGAGTAATCATTGTATCCTGATTATCCATTATAACCATCCCCCATTAGTGGGGCATATTATCAACCTAAACTTCTACTCCCAGCCAAATCCGAATGAAATACCCAACAATAAACGAGAAAGTGGCTACGCTTAAACTCAAGCCTGCCATCTCCAAGAATCGCTCGCGGAAAGAT
>VFJR01000157.1 GCA_009885945.1 Anaerolineaceae bacterium | reverse complement strand
TACCTATGGCATGGTTTGGTGGCTGGCGCGGCGCGTATCCGGTCCCAAGCTGGCAACTATTCTTGTATACATACTGATATTAAGTACCTCCAATAATTGGGTCATGAGACCTCAATTGCTGGTATACCCATTGTTTGCCTTATGTGTTTGGGTATTATATGAATGGGATGCAGGCAAAAAAAAATATTTGTGGATTCTGCCTCTTAGCGTTTTGTTGTGGGTGAATCTGCACGGCTCTTTTATTCTGCCTTTTGTGCTGGCGGGATCGGCGTTGATTCTTGGCAAAGGTGATCGCAAAGTCTTGGTTGTTGCAATTATTGTTTCACTGATCGCTTCCGTGATTAATCCTTATGGAGTCAAGATTGTTCAATTCTTAATCTTTCAACTCACTGCTCCTGCCAATACATTTAGCACAGAATGGCGTCCGCCCAGTATGGCAGATTGGCAGGATAAATTATTTTTTATCTGTTTGTTCATCTTTGTGCCGCTTGGCTCTTTTTTTTCACAGCGACTATCAAAACTGGATTGGATATGGTTCTTGGGCTTTGGCTGGCTGGCGCTTTCAGGCTCACGGTATGTTATTTGGTTTTTATTTCTGTTGACGATCTTTTATGCCAAAACTTTGGCGCATTGGGAAAATTCAAAAATAGATTTTCCTATTTCCAGAACATCTTTCGGCATGAATATAGTGATGTCTGTTTTTATTTTGATTCTTTCTTTTTCCCACTTTCCAGCTATAAAAAATATCTGGCAAAAAACAGTTATATCTCCATATGATCTGGAGACGACTCCTATAAATGCTGTTGATTGGTTTTTAGAAAATGATGTTAAAGGCGGACACATCTGGAATGATTACGCTTTTGGTTCTTATCTATCATTTGCCCTGCCAGAATATCCTGTTTACATAGATACGCGCGTGCATAATTATCCTTACGATCAGTGGGATGAATACCTAAAAGTAAATAATGCTCAAAACTGGCAACAAGCCTTTAAGCGCGAAGGTGTAAACCTATTGATACTTTCCACCAAGCGTCAGCCTGTTTTAATTCAAGCAATTTCAGACTCGGCTGAATGGAACATGGAACATCAAGATGAGTACGCGGTGATATATTCACGTAAAGAATTGTTGCCTTAGAGAATGTTCCTTAAATATTTTTTAACACAAAGGACACAAAGAACACGAAGGAAAACCTTTAAAAGCACTGGGACTAAACAGCATTTTTGAAAGAACGCTCAAAAAATCTCTGTTTATCATGGTTAATTAGACTTAAGAAACACTCTCTTAAACAGTTGGAGAATTTTGATGAAAACAAAATTTCAATCGTACGATCTATTATGGTTAAGCCTCGCGCTTCTTTTTGTGCTGGGATTATTCTTTTATGCCCAGATCGGGGCAAACGATTACTGGTGGTACTTACGGGTCGGCAGGGATGTTTTGGCAACGGGGTTTGTACCTAGCATTGAGACGATCAGTTATAGCCGCGCGGGTGATGCGATCTTCAATCAACAATGGCTGGCAGGGATTATCTTTTTTCTAGTGCATCAAGCTGGAGGCGTAACCCTAACGTATTTAATAGGCGGGCTGTGCCTTGCTTTTACTTATGGAATCATTTGGTGGATGATGCGGCAGGAAACAGGTCCACAAGCGGCTACCTTGCTTATATATTTGCTCGTCTTGGGAACATCCAATAATTGGGTGATGCGCCCACAATTATTGGTATACCCGTTGTTTGCGCTGTGCGTTTGGGTATTATATGAATGGGAAGCGGGTCAAAAAAAATATTTATGGCTCCTGCCTCTCAGCGTGCTATTGTGGGTGAATCTGCATGGCTCCTTTATCTTGCCCTTCGTGCTGGCAGGCTCTGCATTTATTTTTGGAAAAGGTGATCGCAAATCCCTGCTTATTTACATAGTGTTCTCTTTGATTTGTATGCTATTAAACCCATACGGACTTAAAGTCTGGTCGTTCTTTTTTGACACATCAAGTTCTCAATCGGTTCTTTTGTACAGCACAGAATGGCGCCCGCCTAATTTTGCTGACTGGCAGATCAAAGTATTTTTTATTTGGCTTTTATTGTTCGCGCCGCTGGTTTCATATACGAAACAAAAAATTTCAAATACCGAATGGGTTTGGTTCCTTGGGTTGGGCTGGCTGGCTTTATCCAGCGGCAGGTTTATTATATGGTTTATGTTCGTGCTTGCTATTTTCAGCGCCAAAGCTTTGAAAGGATTAATCAACAAACATGCTGGCGAATCGATACAGAATACAGCAACCAAACTTAACCTCACCTTCTCTTTTTTTGTGCTGGCTTTATCTTTTACTTATCTTCCAGTCGTCAGAAATATTTGGCAAAACGAATCGATCTCTCCTTACGAGCTTGAGACTACCCCTATTGATGCTGTCAATTGGTTGAATGATCACAATGATGGGCGAGGACCCATTTGGAGCGATTACGGTTTTAGCTCTTATATATCTTTTGCCTCGCCTCAATATCCCGTTTGGATAGATACTCGTTTTCATATATACCCAAAGAGTCAGTGGGATGAATATTTTAAAATAAATGACGCCCAAAACTGGCAGGAATTTTTTGATCGCGAGAAAGTAAATTTATTATTTTTATCCATAGATAGACAGCCGCGCTTGATAAAAGCAGTTTCTGATTCACCTGAATGGTGCCAGCAATATCAAGATCAATATGCTCTTATCTATTTACGCTGTGAACCTCTTGAGTAAACGATGACAAACTTAACAGAAAAATACTTTAACGGGCGATTAGCCGTCCAACAGCGCGTACTACCGACGTACCGCGCCTCTTTCTTTGATCTGTTAGCTGATTCGTGCAAAGGAGGCTTGAGCCTACTCTCCGGCTTGCCCCGCGCTGAAGAAAGTATTGCAGTTGCAAAGATATTGGAGGTTGCTAAATATCAAGCAGGCAAAAATATTCACTTATTTGGCGGCGCGTTGTATTTTTGTTATCAACAAGGCTTGATCAACTGGTTGGAATCATGGAATCCAGAGGTGTTGATCGTGGAGGCGAATCCGCGTTACCTTGCCACACCAGCTGCGGTTAAATGGATGCATGCACGGGGACGAAAAGTGATTGGTTGGGGCTTGGGAGCGCCTGTTAAAAATATTTTTTTAAAATCGCGCTGGGCTTCTTTTGCAAATCAATTTGATGCACTGATTTCATACAGCCAACGCGGAGCAGATGAGTACGCAGAATTAGGTATTGCGCGGGAGAAGATTTTTGTGGCGCATAATTCGGTTTCGCGCGCGCCGACGCACGTTCAAAGTCAAAAGTCGCAAGTTACAAATTCAACGATATTGTTTGTGGGCAGGTTACAGGAGCGTAAGCGAGTCGATTCATTATTGAGAGCCTGCGCAGAGATGGAAGCTAAACCACGGCTGATCATTGTAGGTGATGGTCCTGAGCGTGAGAAATTAAAATCTTTAGCTGAGCAGTTTTATCCTTCGGCAGAGTTTATTGGAGCAAAGCATGGCACGGAATTAAAGCCCTATTTTGAGGAGGCAGATTTATTTGTATTGCCTGGCACCGGTGGGTTAGCTGTGCAGGAAGCCATGAGTTATGGTCTGCCCATCATCGTGGCAAAAGGAGACGGCACGCAGGATGATCTGGTGCGTGCTGGCAATGGCTGGCAGATTCCAACCGATGATTATGGCGCATTGGTTACTACAATGAAAGCCGCGCTATCGGATAGCGCGCAATTACGCAAGATGGGCGCAGAATCTTTTCGGATTGTGAAAGATGAAATTAATTTGGAGAAGATGGTGGCTGTCTTTATTTCAGCGGCAAACTTTGTGACAGGTCGTTGAACCATTGATTCATTTTTTGAAAGCCAGTCGATTCCTGATCACTTGTTTTCCATAATAGAAATAAAATAACAAAAGGCGCAATTAACCTGACGTAGGACCAGGGGAAAAAATCAAAAGTGGGGATGATGAATTGGAAAAAATATGCAAAAATAAACAAGGTCCAATTTGTGGGCGTGTTGAGACGGGGCAATAAGATCAGAAATGGCAAAGCCAAAAAGATGCCGTGATGTTCCCAGACGATTGGGGAGGACATTGTCATGAGGATTAATAAAATAGGCATAGAGTTGAACATGCGTGCGCCGGGTTTGGTTTTTTCGCTAAGGCGTTGGAAAATGATGAAGAGCGCAATCAGCCCTAGGCTTAGTTTAGAAGCGAGGGCTAGTGTTCGCCAATGGGTTGAGAAGAATCCATTGAATTGTCCGAGTGTGCTGAAAAACCCATCAAAAGATACATCACGATATGTGCTAAAACCGCGTTGGGATGCAAGCGCGATGGCGTTGTTGTAAAAATCAAAAAAAGGACTGATGCCGTCTGTATAAAGTGTAATGCCGCTAATCCATAAAATATGAAAGGCGAGCCAAATCAGCCATGTGAAATTTAATTCGAGCAGAAAAGCAAAAGCAAGAATGAGAGGGGATGCTTTTAGATGAAATGCAAATGCGAGACAAAGTGCGGAAATGAATTTATTTTTATTAAATAAAAGAATACTGCCTAATATGAAGTTAAGCACGTGTAAATTGACTTGCATGTACCCCAGTGTGCGAAAAATAGTTGTGTTGGTTAATAGAAATGCGGTGACAATAAAGGATGCGCTGTTTGCGCTAAAGCTGTACTTCATCAATGTGCTGTGCAGGAGGAAATACAATAAAAAAAGGGAGAGCATGTTAAGTGTCCATACAGCAGTAAGAGCAAATTTTTCCCCATATGGCAGAATGTATTTTAATAAAGTTGCCCATAATGGCGGATAAAAATAAGTAGCGGGCAAATGTTTGTCTTTGATCAACGCGTTTGCAGCTTCTATGTAATAAGAAAAATCGCCGTATTCACTGCGTTCGCGCATGGCATTGAGAAAGGTAAATGCCACAATTAAAAATCCGATATGCATCAGGATGTTGGAAGCATTTATTTTTTTTGTATCGAATAAATAAGCATATACCCCGAAAATTAACCAACTTAATGTGACTGCGCTGAATGTCACGCCAAGATGTGTATATGGACCTGTGACAATAAATTGTTCCAGATTTTTTTGACCCATTAAAACAATACTGATGGTGATCAGCAGACTGATAATGCCCCAACTGATGAGTGCGGTTTTTGATGCTTGAGTTGTTTTGGAATTCATGGTGAAAAAGGTGACAGTCACTTTTAAAGTGACTGTCACCTTGGTTAGTTATTTTTCTTCTTCTACAAATTCTGCGCTGACATAGCCGCGTTGTCTTTTACTGTCGCGCACAAGGATCCATTGGTTGGCTTTGCCAATTTTCCCTCTGGCGTTTTCAGCCTTGTCCAACACGGCGAGGTGTGTACCTGCGGAAAGAATGGCAACCAGCGAACCGCCTGATGATGGGGTTTTACGCAAGCGCAACCCGCTGGAGCCAACGGCGCTAGAGACAACTACCGTCAGAGATTCTAGAACGGGCTTTGGCGTTTTGGGTGGTGTTGACGGGGCTGTTGTGACTGGCGTAGTGGTTGGTGGAGTTATAGTGGTTGGCGCCGAAGTACTAGGTTGTGCGGGTGCAGGCGGCAGAGTGTTTACGGTTGTATTATTGGGTGGTGTAACAGGTGCTGTTGTTGGCGCGGCGCTTGCAACTTTCTCCAAGTGCCAGGCGGCGGTGTAGCCTTCATTTCCTTGAGCATCGCGCACACGTAACCATTGATTGATTGCGCCAACCTTAAATTCGCCGTCTTTTTCTACAATGCTTAATAGCGAGCCGGCAGGCGCGATGGTCACCACGTTTGCCATGCTGGATGTATCAACAGATGAACGAATATTTAATCCTGCTGTGATTTCTGCTTTGACGCGTGCGTGAGGTCCGGGCAGCGGCGCAGCTGGCGCAGCAACGGGCGCAGGTGTACTTGCTGGTGTTGAAGCTCCAGAAGGTATTGCGATGCCGCCACTGACGCCGAAGCATTCATAAAGAATAACATGCTGAATGGATTTTTTGAGAGATTGTCCCTGGCTATACCGAGGCATTAAGTAGGTTTCTTTTTTCACATCAGGTTGAAACGGTACCGGGTCGAGCATTAAATAATCATCGCCTTTGCGTGCATAGAGTACCACCCAATGGGTTTGTAGACCGGCAATAGATGAACTGTCTACCATTACGATAACAGGCTGGCCCGCGGCGATGGATGCGTCAATTTGAGCAAGAGGTGCATCGGTGGTGGTGCAGGGAATAAATCCCTTTAGGTTCACTTGTGGATAAATTTTGCTGACCGCGCCCCATACAATATAGGAACTTACAAAGCCCCCGTTATTTTTCAATTTATTATTTAATGATTTTGGGGTTTCGCTTAATCCATGCCCGCTCAGAAGCATGGCGATGGATGTTACTGCACAGCCGTATAAGCCGAGTGTATCCCCAGGTTCACCCAAGCCGAGCAGGTCATCTTTCCACTTTGGATCTGTTTGTGAATAGTAAACAAGCTGAAATGCCATGTGTCACCTCTTTCTTATTTTAATTATACACTCATCTAATGTTAGCTAAAAGTGAATTGCCATAGTATTGACCAAAAAATTAATAATCATCAATGGTATTATATTCGCATGAATGAGCCTACAAACCCGCCTTTGCGGCCGCCTTCACAATCAGCGCCATCGCAAAAACCACAACCACGTCCTGCGCGGGCGCAAACTATTAATGCATTCCTGCCGACAGTAGGAGTAGGTGTTTTGCTGGCAGTTCTTTTTACAGCATGGACACCCAATAGTTTTTTCTGGGGAAATTTTTCGCGTCAATTAAGCCTTATTCTTACGCCGCAACCGCAAAGCCTTCAAGGAGATGTTGCGCCGCAACAAGCTCAGTTACGGATTGGCATTGTGGCAGGACATTACGGCAATGATTCAGGCGCAGTATGTTATGACAACAATGGAAACGTAACACTGACAGAAGCTGAAGTGAATTTGAATACAGCCAAACTTGTGCATCAAAAATTAACTGCGCAGGGATATCAAGTAGACCTACTAAATGAATTTGATACTCGCCTGAATGGTTTTCGGGGTGTAGCACTGGTATCGATTCATAATGATTCTTGTGAATATATCAATGAGGAAGCCACAGGGTTCAAAGTGGCTGCGGCGTTAAATACGAGAGATGTTAACCGTGCCAACCGTTTGACTGCCTGTCTTGTGGATCGTTATCACACTGCCACACAGCTCAACTTTCATTTTAACAGCATCACAGGCGATATGCGCGAGTATCATGCCTTTTCAGAAATTGACCCTACCACCATCGCGGCGATCATTGAGACAGGGTTTTTAAACCTCGATCAAAAATATTTAACCGAAAATACAGATCAAGTTGCCGAAGGAGTTGTGCAAGGCATTTTGTGTTTTATGCGCAACGAAAATGTTGTGCCGACGCCGATACCCTAATTATTAAGATGAAGAGCCGCGCATCATCCTAGTCCTCTATCTGATTCTGACGAATAAGCTTTTTCTTATTTCAAGCGTTATCTCATCTCTGTGCTCGTTATAAGTAACTTTCTATGGTGATTTATAATATTAAAAAGGATGTAGCTATGGATAATCGTTTTTCCCAATCAAAAAGTTCAGGCGATGCGAACGCTTCTGTAAACCGCGAGCAGGCTCAGGCTTCGAGAAGAAGCGCGAGAAAATCCATAAGCCGCGGGACGATATATTCAATCCTGTTATTAGGCGTGGGTTGTTTATTGCTTGCGCTGGTTGGCTTGTTCGCCACATCCTACCCCGTTTTGGCGTCTTGGGTGCCCGGCGCACAGCCCGAGCAAAAAGTTGTCCAGCAAATTCAACACCCGCAATCTTTTGCTCAAGTGAGTATTCCAAAGCCTACTTATACGCCCACAGCGGGTTTACAGGCTTTTCAGCCGCCCGTTTTTACCCCAACCGCAACTCTTGAAGTGCTTCCTTCTTTAGAATTTTCGATTGTGCAGCCTACCGAATTCCCTACACAAATCTTACAAGCTGTTGATAACCAGCCTCAAGTTGTGGATAACTCTCAGCTTGCAGTTGATAACTCTGCTGGTAACTCTGTGGATAACACGCTTCCGACGGTAAATCCTGTGGATAACTCGGGGACAATTTATGCCGAGATTGTGCCTGATACGCCAACACCAGAATATGTGGCTGCTACTACTCAACCTGAGCTTGTTTATGCACCCGTGACAGGAAACGGCGAACATTGGATCGATGTTGATCTTTCTCAACAGCGTGTGTATGCTTATGAAGGCGATATTGTGGTGAATTCGTTTGTGGTTTCAACGGGCACTTGGCAAACGCCCACTGTTACTGGTAAGTATAAAGTTTGGATAAAGTTACTTTCCACCTCTATGTCTGGTCCTGGCTATTACGTGCCGGATGTGCCCTATGTGATGTATTTCTACAAAGGCTATGGTTTGCATGGCACTTACTGGCATAATAACTTTGGAACACCCATGAGTCATGGTTGTGTAAATTTGACAGTTTCGGACGCGCAATGGTTATATAATTTTTCGAGCGTGGGCACTGTGGTGAACGTGCATTATTAAAAGAATGATACTTTCTAAAAAAATATCACGGCGTGATTTTTTGAAATTGAGCGGCATGAGTTTGGCGGGCTTATTTTTGCCCCAACTGCCGCTCGATTCTTTTTATGCTGAGATTCCTGCAGACCAACAAGGGCGTGTGCTTTCAAACACTTTATGGTTATATGACAAGCCGACTTTCAAAGGCAGCCGTACAAAACTATATTGGCGTGATTTGATTGTGAATATCACAAATGTAACAGTCAGCGATGAAGATGTAGAGGATCACAATCGTGTTTGGTATGAGATTGGCGCAGAGGGCTATGCTTATTCTGGTAATGTTCAACCGGTACGCACATTGATCAATACTCCTCAAATACAAATTCCTAGTATGGGCGTGCTCGCAGAAGTGACCGTGCCGTTTACAGATGTATTTGAAAAACCCAGCCAAAAATCAAAGACGGTTTATCGTTTATATTACGAAACTACATACTGGGTCTTGGGTTCACACACCAACGCCGAAGATGGCAAGGTTTGGTATCAAATCATGGATGATAAATACGCTGAAAAGTATTACGCACCTGCAGAACATTTTCGCATCCTGCCCGAGGCGGAGCTTGCTCCGATTTCTACGCATGTGCCGGATAACGAGAAGCGTATTGAAGTGTATTTAGATCGTCAATTGATGGCGGCGTACGAAGGTGATCAACTTGTGTTTGCATCCCGTATTTCCAGCGGACGTTCTTATAGCGTGGGTAATTACACAACCCCAGACGGTAATTTTGTAACGTACTACAAACGTCCTTCGCGGCATATGGCGGCGGGGGATATTGCATCCAGTGGTTTTGACCTGCCCGGCGTGCCCTGGGTTTTATACATTACCGAAAGCGGTATTTCGTTTCACGGCACATACTGGCATAATGATTTTGGCAAACCGCGTTCACACGGCTGTATTAACCTGCCGACCGCCTCTGCAAAATGGCTATACTTATGGACAACCCCTGTTGTGCGTCCCCATAGTGAATTTGTTTTTCAACAAACAGGCACGAAAGTTTCTATCTTTGCATAGCATCTACATCAACATGAACCCACTTAAAACATTAACCCGCCGAGATTTTTTTAAACTCTCCAGCGCAGGTGCGCTTGGTATTTTACTTAATGAACTACGCTTTGATGAAGCGCTAGCCTTGCAATCGTCTGTGCCTACACAAGGACGTATGACTCTCAGTGGAATTAAATTATATGATTCGCCGTCTTTCAACGCCAAAGTGTTGCACGCCTTTGGTAAAGATGAAGTCGTGAATATCGCCGAACAAGTAGATGGCGATGAAGGCAATCCTTATAATAAAAATTGGTATCGAATTGATAACGGCTACACTTATTCTGGCTGGGTTCAGCCGGTGCAAACTCAACATCAAAAAACAGTTTTTGATGTTCCTGCCGGCGGGCAGGTTGGCGAAATCGTCATTCCGTTTGTCGATTCAAAACTGTATCCATATTATTATGCTAAAAAATCATACCGCCTATATCATGGAAGCGCGCATTGGGTGCGCGGCATCACCGTAACCCGTGAAGAAAAAACAGCATGGTATGAGATTTTTGATACGCATGACCGCAAAACATATTACGTCCCGACCTACGCCATGCGCCTCATCCCATACGAGGAGTTGACCCAGCTTTCTGATTCAGTTCCCGCCTCCGATAAATTAATCGTCGTAGACCTTGCTACTCAACTGGTCACTGCTTTTGAAGGTCAAACTATGGTGCTTAGTCAGCGTTGTTCCAGCGGCGCAAAAGGCACCAAAACGCCGCTTGGAAATTTTCTAACCTATCATAAAGGACCTGCCATCCACATGACCAACCAAGGAGATGCTCTTGCCAATATCTATGATTTACCCGGAGTGCCCTGGGTTTCATTTTTTACAGGCATCGGTAATGCTTTTCATGGAACGTATTGGCATAATGATTATGGACGCCCGCGTTCACATGGCTGTATTAATCTTCCATCTGAAGCCGCAAAATTTATCTATCGTTGGACGGCACCCGTAGTTCCGCCGTACACCGACTATATCCACCTACCGGGAGAAGGCACCCGCGTACAAATTATTTCATCCAACTCATAAAAGGAGAAAACAATGGACCCAATTTTTCAACATAATCAGTATTTGCTCAAACGTCAGGTATTTGCACTGGCAGGAAAGTTCCGCGTATATGATTCATCTGGAGAGAATTTGCTTTTATTCAGTGAACAAAAAATGTTTCGCTTGCGCGAAGACATTCGTGTCTTTGCAGATGAAACCAAGACGCGCGAAGTTCTGCAAATTAAAGCTCGTCAGATCGTAGACTTTTCAGCGGCGTATGATGTTATCGATAGCGCAACCAGCCAAAAAGTTGGAACGATGCGCCGTAAGGGTCTGAAATCCATTTTGCAGGATGAGTGGGAAATTTTGGATGTAAACGATCGTGTAATAGGCAGATTATTCGAAGATAGTATGGGGCTGGCTTTATTGCGCCGCTTCGTGGTTGGTTCACTGCTCCCTCAAAATTATGATATGGTCTTTGGTGAAACCCGCGTCGGTGATTTCAAACAGCGCTTTAATTTATTCTCTTATCAATTGGATATAGACTTTAGCATGGATACCGCTCGACAAGTGGATCGCAGGCTTGGAGTTGCTGCCGCCATTTTGCTCGCCGCTGTTGAAGGCAAGCAATCGAGTTAATTAACTGATGTTATGCAACGTCCCGAAGGTTTGATGCAACAACATAATTGAATTACGAGAACCTTCGGGACGTTCTGTGTTCGGCGCTCAAATTGCACTTGAAGCACCATTGATAAACATAAACCTGCGGAATGTTTTAGGAAAATAATATGCCCCAACCTCTTTTTGCTGGACTGGTCATAGACGAGAATGGTACCCCTGCAGAAACAGCCGCGATCGGCAATGAACCTGCTTATGTAGTGAACGACGCTGGCTTTCGGCGCCATATTCCTGCGGCGCAAATAGACCGCGCGGTGTTAAATAAAATGGCAGAGATGATGAAAGGCAGTGAAAATCTACTTTCTGAACAAGCCGCCAAAATGATGGGGCAAGACGATCCTTTTTCAAAAGCTATGATAGAGAATCAACTTAAGAATATAGAAATGCAATTTGCCGCGCTGATGCAGGCGGGGTTCCCGGAAGAAGTGCGCGCCTATTTGGGCATGATGGGTTTTAAGATTGTGATCAATTATCATGGTGAAATTGTGCGGGTTGAGCAGCCCGGCTCTGGTGGAGATCGCGGCGAATGACCAACACAAAGCCTGCTTATGGATTTCCTCCATTTCAACAAGGCGGCTTGGATTCGTTATGCGGGTTATATAGTATTGTCAATGCCGAGCGGTTTATTAATCGCTCAACAGATGATGAAGCGCAGGAATTGTTTAACAAAATTATTGATAAGCTTTCACGCAAACGATTATTAGCAAAATTTCTAATAGATGGAATTAACCATAATCACATGTTAATGATTTTGGATGAAGTCATTGGCACGGAACGCATTTCGAATCAAAGTGTTTCTTGGCGCGGTGTACCCAACCCAGATCTGGATATGTTTTGGAAATCTATGCAGGATTTTTTAGACGGCACATCCGGACGCGCCATCATTTTAGGGCTACAAGGCTATCATGATCATTGGACCGTGATGGAATCCATTACCGACAGATCCATCGTTCTATACGATTCAGCCTTGATCAAGCGCCTGCCGCGTTCCCGCTGTACCACTGTGTACGCAACCAATCAACGCAAACATTTGTTGTTGCCCGCGCAGACCTATTTTTTATCAAATCAATAAAATATTGCCTGTATAATTGAATCCAATAGGAAAGTTACCAAACTCGTCAGCTATGCCCAACCGTTTTTTATCTATTCCAGTACTGGTTGGGGGAACAATCATCACCGCAATGATCTTAACTTGGGGGGCTACACAAGTTGGGATCAACTCTATCCTCGTGCTTTTATTTTCCATTCCCTTTGTGTTTCCTGCCGCTATCATCCATAACCGTACTATATACATACTGGTTATGGCGATATTTTTTTTCTCAATGCAGGCAATGGAATTATATTTGGGCAGAGGGCTTGACTTTTTGAATTCTTCTTTTATTTTTTGGGCAGTATTGATCATCTCTGCAGAAGTGATATACCAAATATCCAGTCAGCGCCGCCGCGCAGATGAGATCAGTCATCGGCGCGCGCTCGAACTGCAAGCCATGGATGCCACCATGGCAGAACTTTCTACCGATTTGAGCATTGAACGATATTTACAACAAATTGTGGAGCGCGCCGCTAAATTATTAAACTCCGCTGTATGTGAGCTTGCTCTTTTTGATCCAGAGCAAAACAATCTTGAAATTGTTGCGAACTTCCCTTTCAACCAAAGTCAAATAGGATTAAGGATGAAATTAGGAGAAGGTTCAATGGGCAGGGTTGCTCTTAGTCAACGAGCTACGATCATTAATGATTACAAATCCTGGGTCAACGCCATGCCAATTGATATTACAACCGGCATAGAAACAGTCTTAGATACGCCTTTGTTGAAAGGCGCTGAATTGATCGGCATTTTGGGAGTAGGGCGCTACAGCAAGAATCAAAAATATAATGAAGATGATAAGTATTTATTAAGTGTATTTGCGCGTCAGGCAATTATCGCCATTCATAATGCCCAGTTATATAAAGAAATTCAAATCTTGGCATTTACCGACGTTCTCACAGGCATCAATAATCGTAGAAGACTGTTTGAGCTTGCCGATAAAGAATTTCTAAGAGCTCAAAGATATCACCGCCCTTTTTCTTTAATGATCATAGATATTGATTACTTTAAATCCATTAATGATCGTTACGGGCACGCGGCTGGTGATATTGTATTACGTTGGTTTGCGCAAGAATGCAAAAAAAGTATACGGGAAAATATCGATATGATCGGCAGGTTTGGCGGCGAAGAGTTTGCAATCTTACTCCCTGAAACAGAGATCAATGCAGCCTTTGTCATTATCGAACGACTGCGTGAACATATCAACGCATCAGTAGTAAATATATTTCAGCACCACATACACATCACTTTTAGTGCGGGTATTGCAACTGTAACCAATGACAAAAACCTGACGCTTGATCTGCTGGTTGATCATGCCGATAAAGCATTATACAAAGCAAAAGAAGCCCGCAATGCCATAGCCTATTGGCATAACGGTCAAGCAATCAACCATGTGCCTGAATAGGAATAGCTTTGCGCGTGTATAATCACCGCATGATTCTAGACCTTCCTTATATTCTTGAAACTCGCCGTAATCATGCCCTCGAACACGCCACGTTGCATTTGCTTGCATCTGCCCCTCGCAAACATAAAGGCGCAATAGCGGGGCACTCCAATCCCACAGGTTTTTTCTTATTCGGCGATCTTGAAATTGATGAAGTTCGATCTGCTGCTACACAAGCATTAATCCGCCTGCGCAGTGGAGAAAATAAATTAGCGATTCACGCCGGCTGTGGAACGAATCTCGTCACCACCGCGCTTCTTTCTGGAACCTTAGCCTGGTCTGTGCTTCGAGGTGCCAAATCTACGCTGATGCGTTTACTATTACTGCCCATTGCTGTCTTGCTTGCTATGGTTGGCTTTTTCCTTGCCAAACCTCTTGGCCCCCTTCTTCAACAACATATCACCACCGAAGCCGACATGGGCAATCTACAGATTGTTGATATTGTTCGAGTCCGCAATGGTGTTCATCGCATCATCACCGCATAAATTTCCATAATTCATCATGCCCAACATCCACTTCCTCTACGGCAACGACGAGTTTGCCATTACCCGCAAGCTCAAAGATTTTACATCCGATTTCAGCGACCCTACCAGCGCAGAGATGAACACTGCCCGCCTTGATGCGCGTACTGCTAATGAAAATGACTTGAACAATGCCATCAATGCCATGCCTTTTTTGGCAAAACATCGTCTAGTGTTATTGGCAGACCCATCTTCCAAATATAACAAACCCGACTCACGTAAAAAGTTTTTAGCTTTTTTAGAAACCATCTCAGAATCCACAAAATTAGTGCTGTATGAATCGGTTGAATTTAAAGAAGCCGATAAACATTGGCTTAATAAATGGGCAGAGAAAAGCAAACTCGCCAAGACCCAGGCTTTCTTTTTACCAAAACCCAAAGACATGACCGGCTGGATCGTGAATGAAACAAAAAATCAAAGCGGGCAGATCGAACCCGTTGCCGCCGCAAAATTAGCAGAAATGGTTGGCGCAGAAACGCGTCAGGCGTCGCAGGAAATTGCCAAGTTGCTGGCATATGTCAATTGGGCGCGCCCGGTCAAAGTTCAGGATGTTGAAGCGGTCTGTATCGTCACTGCGCAACAATCAGTATTTGATTTTGTCGATGCGTTATCTAACGGCAATGGCAAATCAGCTCAACGATTATTAAATCGCCTGCTGGAAAATGAAGATGGCTTTGCCTTATGGGGCATGGTCATGAGGCAATTTCGATTATTGATTCAGGCGCGTGAAGTTTTGGACGCGCATGGAAACAAAGATGATGTCACCAAGGCATTAGGCGTGCATCCATTTGTAGCAGAGAAGACCACGCAACAAGCAGGGCGTTTCTCCATGGCTTCTCTTGAGAATATTTATCATAAGTTATTACAAATTGATGAGGGCATAAAAACAAGCCAGACCACTTTTGATCTGGCTTTGAATATATTGGTTGTAGAGGTGACCCGCTAGTTAAGGTCCAAAGGAGGGGATATATTGCGTCAGGTCTGCTGTTTGTAGGCCGCCGAGTGCCACTAACCCAAAGAATAAACAATAAGGTGCGAAACATAAAAAATTAAGCACCAATCCCGTAATGGCAATGCCTCGTTTAGGGTCTTTCTTGCGTAAGGCAAGAACACCAGTGATGATGCCTGCCAGTGTGATCAGAACGGTTAGCACTGTCAAAATAGCGCCGCCGCCGAATATTAAAGCGTATCCTGCTGTTTCACTGTCCATGCCAAAGGTTAAGCCGCCTTCGGTCATAGCTGCGAACAATGCAAAATAAATGCACCATATTAAAACGACGGCAATCGCAAGGATAAAAGATGTGGTTCCCAGTTTGGTGGGTGTTTGAGTGTCTTCTGTCATAAGTTCTCCTTAATAGACCCTAGTCAAAATAATGCATCTTGTTTTAATTCAAGCTCATCATCTTTCCCACTCCACCCATATTTCTTCAAATCAACTTTATCTTTCGCAAAGACAATCCCTTCTTCTTCTAATAACAAACGCTGTTTATCAGCCCCTGCGCGTTCGCTGATCTTGCCTTGCGAATTGATCACTCTTTGCCAAGGCACATCATCAGGGCAAGCCGCCATCGCGCCGCCTACCCAGCGCGGTGCAAAAGCCTTATACGATTCAATTTCTACACCTTCTGGCGGCGGGAGCATTTGTGCAACTTGCCCATAGCTTGCCACTTTGCCGCGTGGGATTTGGCGTACAAGATTCCAGACCTGTTCATTAAAAGTTTGAGGATTAGGAGGAGAAGTGAATCTCATAACTTAGAAATTCCATTTTTTTAAAGCATCCATTGATTTGTAATTCGTTAAATCCAATTGCAAAGGCGTGATTGAAACATAGCCGGCATGAAGCGCGCCAAAATCTGTGCCTTCTTCTACAACGCCGCTGGGTGCATCGCCGCCAATCCAGTAGTAGGGCTTGCCGCGCGGGTCAAGACGTGAGTCAAGCAAATCACGATACACGCGCAACCCTTGGCGTGTGATCATGAACCCTTTGAGTTCATTTTGTTTTAGATAGGGAACATTCACATTGACTACAACCCCCTCAGGCAAACCATCGTTCATTACTTGATGCACAACTTGTTTGCCCACCCAGGCAGAAGTGGAGTAATCAAGCGCGCCTTTATGACCCTCAGGCGAATCTAACGAAATCGCCACGCCTCTCACCCCGCTGATAACTGCTTCCATCGCGGCGGTAACTGTGCCAGAGTAAGTAACATCATGCCCTATGTTGGCATGTGGGTTAACACCAGAGACCACAATGTCAATCGGTTCTTTAATTAATCCAAGTAATGCCAGCGCCACACAATCTGACGGCGCGCCATCGGTTGTGAACGCAGATGTGCCGTCTGCAAGAGTTGTTTCTTTTGCGCGCAGGGGACGTTCCAGCGTTTTGACATGCCCCGAAGCAGACCAATTTTTATCCGGCGCAAAGACTGTCACATTACCCAGCTCGCGCATGGCTTGGGCAAGAGCTAAGAGTCCCGGCGCTTGTACGCCGTCATCGTTGGTTACGAGTATGTGCATTGATTAATTCCTGTTTATAACAATTATCCCAACGACCTTTTGAAGTTCACAACAGTATCTTCATTAGATGGGTCAGTTCCGTAAGCCATGGCGAGATAGTAAGCCATGTAATCGCCGAATAGAATCAAAGTCCAAATATTAGCCAGCGCAGATTTTCCGCGTGCGTCTACGAAGTCGGTGTTCATGCCTTCGAGTAGAAAGGCTTGGCGCATTAAATCGGAGCGCAGACGATTTCGTGGATGATCGGATGGCGCGCGTAGAAAGAGTGTCATGGTGTGAGCGTTGAGCGTTTCGTTTGGATTCAATGTGGCGGACAGGGCGTTGTGATTCGCTTCGGGGATGGATTCAAAACTTGCGCCGGCTTTGGCAAGTTGATTGATCTGCATCTTCCAGCGGCGGGCAATGGGCGCCAATGTGCCTGCGCCGACGAATGTAACCCAACGCCCAACCAGTTGACCGGCGTATCTTTTGGCGGGGTTATGAGAAGCAACTACATCTGCGCGGAAATGTTGTTGTGATCTCTTCATCATCATAAATGTTTCTTCCATATCTTGCGCAGGGTCAGGAATAATGTCGAGGCGGAAAAATAAGGCAAACAGAAAGGCAAAGGGATATGCCAGACCTGCGTTGGCTTTGCCTGTATGATTGAATTTCCAAATGGGGATGTTTTTTTCTGCGGCGCGTTTTGCTAGTTCGCCGCCTGTAGTGATTAAGAAGATATTGCAATTATTTTTTACCGCTGAATCAAATGCGTCTAATGTTTCTTCTGTATTCCCTGAATGAGAGATGCAAATGACGAGTGTGTTTTTTTCTTTTGCGAAGGCGGGCAAGGCGTAATCACGATGAAGGGTTACGGGTAGAGTCAGGTTTGAGAAAACAGAAGCAGTTACCAGCTCGGCAGCGACCGCTGAATCTCCCATTGCGGCGATGACAATATGGTGAATATCTTTGAAGTGTGGAAGCGGCTGATTGAGTCCAAGTTCCCATGCCTGTTGAAGTTGATTGGGCATTCCATCAATTTCAGCCAGCATATTTTGTTTATCAATTTTTTTGAAGTGTTCGAGGTCATCTAGGTTCATGATATATGAATAAGACCCTAAAGGTTTTTAAAACCTTTAGGGTCTTTAGGTTAAATAGAATCCTTTATAAATTTTGTTAAATCCTTTTTCATGGCTTTGAGCGAGGGCTTGTGCACGTACATCATGTGACCTGCATCATAGTAGCTCATGGAAATATTTTTGCGCAATTTTTCGTTGAGCATTAGATGGTTGAAGGTGTATTCAGTGGCGAAGTATGGCGTGCCAAGATCAAAATAACCATTGGCTACATAGACTTTAAGGTATGGGTTGAAGGTCATGGAGGAGCGCAGTGTTTCTGCAACATTGACGTATTGATTTTCAAATACGCCGTATGACCAATTCATCCAAACTTTTTCACTGAGAATTTCATAAGGCAGATCGGTTTCAAATTTTAATTCGGAGCGGATGTAATCGTTGAAGCCCGCGGTGTAAGGACCGTTGACCATGGCGAACAACGGATCATATTCCGGGGTGGCGGTTACGCCGATGCGATCCATGCCGATGAAGCGGCTGTCGAGGCGCCCAACGGTTTGAGCGCGGTCGCGCAGTAATTCTTTAAAGAAATGTTGGTCGTTAATTCTTAAATTACTGCGCTCAATAAATTCTTTTGAAAGCCCCGTGTAGCGCGAGATTTTCTCTGCGATCTTTTCGCGATTTTGTTTAGGAAGCGCATCGCCTTTGGCGAGGGCAAGTGTATATTCGCCTAATGCAAAGTCTTCTACTTCTTTAAGAAATTCTTTAAACGATAAACGCGATGTAACTTTTTTGTGATACCAGGCAGTTGCGGCATAGCCGGGCAAATAAAGAATATAAGGGAGTTCGTTGTTGTAATTAAAATCGAGCGTTGTAAAATCCAACACAGATGAAATTAACATCAATCCATTAAGAAACATGCCGTGACGTTCTTGCAAATATCCCGAAAGACCTGCGGCGCGTGTGGTGCCGTAGCTTTCACCTGCTAAAAATTTTGGTGAGAGCCAGCGTTTGTAACGCGTGGCATATAAGCGGATGAAATCTCCAACCGATTGAATGTCTTTTCTAAAAGTGTGCCATTCCTTAGATTTTTCCCCATCCACTGGGCGGCTGTAGCCGGTGCTCATTGGGTCAATGAAAACCAAGTCTGTATCATCAAGAATCGAATATTCGTTATCGGTTAATTTGAAAGGAGGCGGGGGCATTGTGCCGTCTTCGTTCAACACCACGCGGCGCGGACCGAGTACGCCCAAATGCAGCCAAACCGATGAAGAACCGGGTCCGCCATTGAAGGAGAATGTGAGCGGACGCTTGGATTTATCTTTGACGTCGTCGCGTGTGTAGGCAATAAAAAAGATTTGTGCGCGTGCCTTTTCAATTTCGGCATCTTTATCTTTATCGAAGGTTTCTTCCTTCATCACCATTGTGCCGGTAGTGACAGTATATTTAATCAGTTTGCCCGCAATCTTTACCTTGTGCTTACTAATCACCAAGTTGTCTTTGGGGGTATCATCTTTTTTCGGTTCTTCTTTCTTTTTATCTTCGGGTTTTTCTGCCATGGAAAGGTCTCCTTTGTGGATATATTTTACATCTGTTTAAGAGTATATAGCGAAGAGTGTTTTGTTATATAAAACCTATTTTAACCAGAGATAAACGGAGATAAACAAAGATAAAACCTATTTAGCTCGGCTCATGTTAATTTCCTATATTTTCGGTCAGTATAATGCATACTCTTATTTAACTTCTAATAAGAAAGTACATAATAAAAAGCGAATGAACTCATCATCCATCCGCTTTCAACTACTTAACTAAACAACTACCTAACTAAACAACCATCTAACTATCTTACCCATGCCTCTGCATGAATCGTTCCATTCTTACCAACGCTTCTTCGATCTTTTCATAGGAAGTAGCGTAACAAGCGCGCACAAAGCCTTCGCCGCCGGGACCAAAAGAACTGCCCGGCACGACAGCCACGTGTTCTTCTTCTAATAATTTCTGGCAGAAAGTTTCGTCGTCCATGCCAGAGGCTTTGATGTTGGGGAATGCATAAAATGCGCCGCGCGGTTCAAAGGTTGAGAGACCGAGTTTGTTCAACCCGCCCACCAGCAGTTTGCGGCGGCGGTCATATTCTTTGACCATGTCTTGCACATAAGACTCGCCAGACTTCAATGCCTCGATTGCCGCATCTTGCGCCGTTGTCGGCGCAGACATAATGCTATATTGATGAATCCGCACCAAGCCTTGAATAATGTCCATCGGTCCGCAGGCATAGCCAATGCGCCAGCCGGTCATGGCGTAATCTTTTGAGAAACCACCCAGCAAAATGGTGCGATTCTTCAAGCCTTCGTCTAGGGCGGGGAAACACACATGTTCAAAGTTATACACAAGGCGGTCGTAGATTTCGTCAGAGACGACGATCAAGTCAAACTCTTCGGCGATCTTTGCGATCTCCAACATTACTTCGCGAGTCGCCACCGCGCCCGTTGGGTTGGTTGGATAGCCAATGAAAATTACTTTTGTGCGCGGCGTAATATGTTTGCGAATCTCGTCAGGGTCCACCATGAAATTATTTTCAGCGCGTGATGGAATCTCCACCGGCACGCCGCCCGCCAAAATGACTTCCGCTTGATACGAAACAAAACAAGGCGTGGGGATAATGACCTCATCGCCAGTTTCAAGGATTGCTGTAAAAGTGAGATACAACGCCTCCGAAACGCCGACGGTTGCTACCATTTCGGTCGCGGGATCATATTTCACGTTATATAAATTATTTAAGTGATTCGCAACACCCTCACGAAATTCAATTTTGCCGTGATTGGATGTGTAATGCGTCTCGCCGTTTTGCAAGGAGCGAATGCCCGCCTCCAGAATTGGTTTGGGAGTAGTGAAATCAGGTTCGCCGATTCCCAGCGAAATCACATCCTTCATCGTTGCCGCAATATCAAAGAACTTGCGAATGCCCGAAGGTTTAAGCCCGCCCACTTTTTTAGATAAACGTTGTACGTTGGTTACTTCCTGCATGTAGACTCCTTTAGTAAATTTATGTCAAGAGGGTGTTCGGTGGTTGAGTAGCCGCGCTCTTGTTCTTCGCGGCGTATCGAAACCACCTGCCCGAAGCAATCTTCTGATGAATTGAGATTGCTTACTCTGCGAGTACGATGTCGTCGGGAAGAACAAGAGCCCTCCTCGCAATGACATAGCAATGACATGATTAAATCGAGAGTACGCTATTATCACCGATATTCAACTGCATAACGAACCCATCGCCTCGCCCCTGAACTTTAGCCTGCTTGCCCACCAGCGAACGATTCAACGCCGCATCTTTGATCTCACAACCCGCCTCGATGATGCTCTCTGTGATTTGGCTGTTCTCAATCTTACAGTCCGCACCAATAGAAGCATACGGTCCAATCGTTGAGTTGCTAATTTCTGCGCTGGGGTCAATGAAGCAAGGCTCTACGACATTAACGTTTGAACGTTTAAACGTTGAAACGTTCGACCCGATTTTTTCCAACAACACCCTATTCGTATCCAGCGTCGCTTCAATCGTGCCTGTATCCAGCCACGAGCTAATTCGTTGCGTGCGTACCTTTGCGCCAGCTTGGATCATGATCGAAATTGAGTCCGTCAGAAAATATTCATTTTTTAGCATCACGCCGCGTTTCATTTGATCTTCAATGGCGGCTAATAGTTTTTGGGCGCTTTTGAAATAATAACAACCCACCACAACTAAGTTGTTATCCATGCTTTGCGGTTTTTCAATAAAGCGTGTGACCCAGCCGTCTGCGCCTTCCTCCGCCACACCAAAGCGGCGCGGATCAGGCACAGGCATCACCCACGCAACAGAATCAGCTTCTTCGGTAGAAAGAAACGAGAAGTCCGTCTCCATCAATGTATCTGAGAAGCACATGATCATGGCTCCGCTTAAATATTCGCGTGCCAGCCACAGCGCGTGGCTTTGCCCCTTCATCTCATTTTGCACAACAAAGTGTGCTTTCATATTTGGGTAATGTTCTTTAATAAAAGCGGGGATTTGTAATTCACCTAAAAAAGGACCGACAATAAAAATGAATTCTACATTTTCAGGGTCGGGCAATGACTGGAACATATCCAAAACATGTTCCAGTGAAGTCTTGCCCGCTACACTCACCAGCGGTTTAGGTTTGCTCCATGTGTGCGGGCGCATGCGTGTGCCCCAGCCCGCCATGGGGATAACGATCTTTAAAGTTTCAGCCAATGTGTTCTCCATTTTTGAAATGACACGGCTATTTTACCAACTTATAAAGTTTTGAACGTTTACGAATGACCCAAGATCGGGTGCGGTTGATATAACGCCTCAAGTTGTTTGATCTCTGCCTCCGAGAGTTTTATCTCCACTGCGGCAATTGCCTGATCTAAATGCTCGATCTTACTCGCGCCGATAATGGGCGCCGCCACTTGAGCCTTACTCAGCACCCAAGCCAACGCAATTTGAGACGCGCTGACGTTATGAGTTTTTGCAATTTCACTGGCACGCTCTGCCACTTGAAAATCTTCCTCACGAAAATATAGTTCATTTGCAAACGGATCGTTTTTTGCGCGCGACGTTTCGCCGCCCCCGCCGCGTTTGCGATTGCCCGCGAAGAATCCACGTGCCATCGGGCTCCAGGGAATTAATCCAAGGCCTTGGTCTTTGCATAACGGAATCATCTCACGCTCTTCTTCACGATAAACCAGGTTGTAGTGATTTTGCATCGAAACAAATTTTGACCAACCGTTCATCTCTGAAACATGCAGAGCTTTCATTAATTGCCATGCAAACATAGAAGATGCGCCGATATAACGTGCCTTGCCTGCTTTTACTATGTCATGCAGAGCTTCCATTGTTTCTTCTATTGGCGTGTTGTAATCCCAGCGGTGAATTTGATACAAGTCCACATAATCCATTTGTAATCGTTTGAGCGATTTGTCAATAGAATCCATGATGTGTTTGCGCGAGAGTCCGCGGTCATTGACGTCATCACTCATTGTGCTAAAGACTTTTGTGGCAACAATGATATTTTCTCTTTTGATTCCTTTAAGTAAATTGCCTGTGATGATTTCACTTTCGCCAAGCGAATATACATCAGCGGTATCAAAGAAGTTAATGCCCGCATCCAGTGCGCGTTTGATGAAAGGCTTTGCTTGTTCTTCATCAAGTACCCAGTCACGCCATTTTTTTGAGCCATAGGTCATCATGCCTAAACATAAGCGCGAGACTTTTAATCCAGTGTTGCCGAGGTTTGTGTATTGCATGGGATTCTCCTTTTTTTGGAGCGAGACAGCTTGCTGTCTCACAATACGGGAGCATACTCCCGTACTCCAGAATTAAATAACCTTTGTAAAACCCGCGCCGAGGACGGCGCTTTGAGCGATTGGTTTTGTTTTTGCGTCCAATTCACTATGCTCCCTTCGCCGTCCTCGGCGAAGGGGTTGATATTAGCCATTTATTTATGTCAGTAATTTCAATTATAGGCTTTCTTGCATAATCATAATACCCTGCGCTGGAATAAATATAGTCCGCCCTGTCTTCGGCAAGTTCCCACTTTTTAGCGATTGGGTTTTGATGAATATACTCCATCTTTTGCCACAGAAAAGCTTCAGAGTAAATATTCTTTGCTTGAATATCCTGCCAAATGCTATGGTTATGCCGCGGGTCGCGCTTCTTTTGTTGAAATAAATTCAGCAATTCTTCTTGTTGATTTGCCTGTAAAATTTTTAAGATTTGATGAGCAGTAAAAGAGCCAAACTGTTGAATTACTTCCCCTATGGTTGTTTCATTTTTAGGTTTGATAATTGCGTGAAGATGAGATGGCATGATGACAAAAGCAAATAGCAATATTCGGTTTTGCTCTTGCATCCATGCGAGAGAATTTAATGGCACGCTTGTGTAAGCATGAGAAATAAATAGGTGTTTCCATTCGATAATAGATGCGGTCACAAAATATAGATGAGTAAGATTATGAAGGGAAGCAAAGGTCATTGATGGGTAAGCCTTAGCAAATAAGGATAGTTGTAAAAACCGCGCCGAGGACGGCGCTTGAGCATTGTGCGGTTAAATAATTTTCAAGTTCGCCAAACTTGCGGCGAGTCTTTTAATGCCGACAGATTCAAATACAATATCAATGATTTCGTCGTCGTCTTGGATTTTGCTGGTGAGCACAATGCCTTCGCCCCACATGGCGTGTGTGATGCGTGTTCCGGCGCGGAATCGCGCCTCGGTAACAGAATCAGGTTTGGGCGTGGAAAAAGAAGCGTTCCATTTTGTATCCTGGGCTGTGCCGCGAATCGTTTTCCCTGTGCGTGTTTTTCCGATCAGTAAATTTTCTGGGATGTCTGTTAAGAAGCGCGAAGGATAGGTTTCTTCGGTCATGCCGCGCCCGCCGCGTTGAATGGCGCGCAGTAAATACAAATTATCTTTTGCGCGAGTGATGCCCACGTAGAAGAGGCGGCGTTCTTCTTCCATTTGTTCGGGCTCATCGAATGAACGGCTGTGAGGAATGATGCCATCATCTAAGCCGACAATGAACACCGCGCCAAATTCAAGTCCTTTTGCGGCATGCAGTGTCAACAGAGTGGGCGCATTTGCATCGGTGATGGTGTCTTGATCTGCAACGAGGGCGATGTTCTCAAGAAATTCATCCATGGTGCGCGTGGAAAATTCCATGGCGAGGCGGCGCAACTCTTGCACGTTATCCCAGCGGTCTTTGCTTTCTTCCGAGTCATCTTCAACGATGTAATCTTTATAGTTAATATCTTGGATGATTTGATCGAATAGTTCGGGGATTGTTAATGAAACAGCTTGCGCGCGCCAATTGGCTAACATGCCGCCGAAATCTGCAAGCGGAAGCGAGGAACGACCCGTGAATGAAGACCAAAACGGTGAGTTGGATCCGCGTGCAAGGTCAAGTAAAACTGTAGTGGGATTGGTATTTGCCTGACGCGCAACGATATGTAAAGTGGTCAACGTTTTTTCGCCGATGCCGCGCGGAGGCACATTGATGATGCGGTCTAGGCTGGCTTCGTCGGCGGGATTGTGTACGAGGCGCATAAAAGCGATGGCGTCTTTCACTTCGCGGCGTCCATAAAAGCGTTGCGCGCCAACCAGGCGATAGGGTAAGCGTGCTTGTAAAAATGCTTCTTCAATTAAACGTGACATGGCATTGGTGCGATACATGACCGCGCACTCGCCGGGCTCAAAGGTT
>VFJR01000004.1 GCA_009885945.1 Anaerolineaceae bacterium | reverse complement strand
TGAATGCCCGCCTGGATATCAGTATGATAATGTTAATCTTTGCTGTACCGCTGGCGCTGGTATTCCTGCAATAGGGTGTGGTCCCGGTGAAATACTGGAAAATGGACAATGCACTACCGGTGTTTCATCCCCGCCTGGACAAATTTGCGGATTTGTTACTATTGGAACTGGAAAATGCAATGACCCGGCGCTGCAAACCACTCCGGGAGCAGGGGGAAGAACTTGCAGATCAATTACCTCTGCTGATGCATGTAAAATATCCGGCTGTACTTGGAGTGTAAGCACAGCATTCCCTACAGGAATTTGCGAATAAGTTTTTGTTAAATAAAAAAATATATAATATAAAAAGAGAACCTGCGTATAAAAACGCAGGTTCTCTTTTTATATTATCGGGCTCTGTTTATGCCATTCCGTTGCTTTTTCGTAGACATTGCCTGCTTGCAAAATTAATCCTTCGTTCCAATGCGCGCCTATAATTTGCAAGCCAATCGGTAAGCCGTCAGCACTGAATCCGCATGGGATGGAAAGGGCAGGCAAACCCGTAAGATTGAACGGCGCGGTAAACCGTGTCAACTGTCGCGCTCTCTCAATTGCGTTTTCTCCCTCAAGCACAGGCGCAGAAATCGGAGTTGTAGGAAGTAACAATAAATCGACTGTTTCGAATAAATGCTCGCTTCTTCTCTTAAGTTGAACCTGCTTGCGCCTCGCAAGCGAATACTCGCTGGAAGTGAATCTTGCTCCCGTCTCCAAGCGCAGGCGTACATCTGCCCCAAACCATTCTGGTTTTTCCTGAAGCCTCTCACGATGAAACGCTGCGCCATCTGCCTGCGTAATAATTGAATTATTTAATGCGGCATCGCCTAGCCAGGGCACTGAAATTTTCTTTACTGTTGCACCCGCATCCTTAAAAATATTGATTGAACTACGCACAGCCTTGAGCACATCAGCATCTGACGCGTTTGTATAATCATCATCGATCCAGCCAAGCCTAAGTCCATTAATGTTTTTTCTTAAATATCCTAAGTAGTGATCAACAGGCACGTTGATAGAAGATGGATCTTCTATATCATAGCCAGCTATGACTTGTAATAATAAGGCTGCGTCTTTTACTGTTTTTGTGATGGGTCCTGCATGATCCACGTTCCAAGAGAGCGGCATAACCCCTCGCAGACTCACACGCCCGTACGTTGGTTTCAACCCGACCACGCCGCATAAAGAAGCTGGGATGCGAATTGAGCCTCCAGTATCCGTGCCTAATGCGCCCCATGCCATACCAGTTGCAACTGCCACCGCGCTCCCGCCGGATGACCCGCCGGGGATACGCGTACTGTCCCAGGGGTTTCTGCACGCCCCAAAATGAGGGTTATTATTGGTTACGCCCAGAGCTATTTCATGTGTATTGGTTTTTCCGATAATAACAGCGCCAGCGCCCTTTATTTTTTGTACAACAACAGAATCTGTTTGTGGAATATTATGCTCAAAAAATTTTGAGCCCCCCGTGGTACGAATTCCTTTTGTATCATATAAATCTTTAACTGCAACAGGCAGGTTATATAGCACGCTCTGCCGACTGCCTTTCGCTTTTGCGTTATCGCAAATTGTGATGAAGGCATTTAACTTTGGGTTGATGCTCTTGATTTTGGAAAAATAAGTATCAATTGCAATTACAGGAGCAGAGCTCGGTTTTTTTCTTTTTGTTGTCATACTGCTATTATAATTAAGTTTCTCGATTAAAAATACGCACTACTGAAAGTTTTGAAAAAAGGAAATCATGAAGCCATTGCCTCGTTTTTATCATATTTACATTGTCTGCCTTGCTCTCTTGGGTTTTACACTCATTATGTTGATTTCATTTAAATACGGCATTGGAGTCTCTTCAGATGGTGTGCGTAATTTATCAACAGCGGATAATATAGCCAAGGGGAATGGGTTTATTGATATGACTGGCGGTGCCTTTACTTGGTGGCCCCCTTTATACCCGCTTATCCTTGCTGGTCTTTCCTTTTTTACTAGTAGGGATGTGTTTACGGCATCATCCTGGCTGAACATCTTACTATTTGTGCTGAATATCTACTTATGGGGCGTTTTATTTTTCCGTGCTTTCAAAGACAAATGGGTATATGCGTTTTTGTGCGGGTTGATATTGGTAGGCTCGCGCTCTAGCATACGATTGTACGCCAATGTTTTTTCGGAACCATTGTTTATTACGTTTACTTTATTTTTTATGTTCTTTGCCGCAAATTATCTGGAAAATAAAAATCGTTCAAGTCTGTGGTGGATGTTTTTTATCGCTGGGCTTGCCGCTTTACAAAGGTATATTGGCGTAGTATTGATTGTTCTGGCCGGAATGATTGCGCTATTAAACACTCGCCCCAAAAAATGGGGCGAGATAGTAGTAGCTGGTTTTCTTTCTGTATTCCCCTTATTACTCTGGGTGTATTTTCATAATTATCTTCAATATGGTTTATTGTTTGGTCCGCGTTCCCCTGAAACAATGCTGCCATTGCAAAATATCAGCCTTATGCTCACAAAGTCTTTAAATTGGTTTATGCCCTTGCATCCCTTGCTAAAGCCATTAATGCTAAAGCCTTGGTTTATCCTTGCGCCGGCGCTTGCAATTTTGATTGCGATTAATAAAAAAGATAATTGGACAAACTGGCTTCATTTGTTCACTAAAAATCCTTACGTGGGACCTATTATTTTATTTAGCTTGCTTCATACTTTGATTTTGACATTTACAGTTAATACCGTAGACCATGTCGATTTGACTTCTGACCGCTATTACGTCACAACAATGCCCGTATTACTGATCTTTATTTTTTTAAGCTTTGATGCTTTAATCCTAAGTCATTTTTCACCAAAGGGGATCATAGTTCGTTGGGTCTTCCCTGTTTTATTCGCAATCTGGTTTATTTTTCCCGTTTTCAGTATGCAGGAATATATTCGTGATGGCATAGTGCTTGGCGAACCAAGTAATTACAACATTTATAATAAATCGTTTGCAAACGAAATGCCTATATTGGATGCCGCACGTACAATAATATTGGAGCATCCAACGGTTAATTTTTACAGCAATTACACTAGCTCGGGCTGGTTTCATTTGCGCCGCCCAATCCTTTTGCCTCCGCGCCAAGATGTCGAAATGGCAGAAGCAGATTTGGTGCAACAATTAAAACAAGAGTATGCTGGCTGGCCCGTTGAAGGAGAAGCTTACCTGATATGGTTTACCCCAAATGAGTTTTTGCATTATGCGCCGCCGCAGCGCTTGAAGCTTATCGCCAACTTGGAGCTTCTGTATGCGGGCAAAGACGGCGAGATTTATTATGTTCAGCCACTTTCTGATCCCTAAAGAAATGGAAGATGACTTTTTATATTGGATATTACAATTAAATTTTGCAATTAAAAATATTTCTCAGGATATTCTATCAAAAGGAATTTATGAAATCACTGCCGCGTTATTACCATATATATATTATCTGCCTTTCCCTTATAGGGCTTACGCTTATCATGTTAATTTCGTTCAGGTATGGTATTGGGGTTTCTTCAGATGGTGTGCGTAATTTATCAACAGCAGATAATATAGCCAATGGAAATGGCTTTATTGACATGACAAAAGGTGCCTTTACTTGGTGGCCTCCTCTCTACCCGCTTCTATTGGCAGGCTTGTCATTTTTTACCAGCCGTGATGTATTTCTAGCTGCATCTTGGCTTAATATAGGTTTGTTTGTGTTGAACCTTTATTTATGGGGTATTTTATTTTTTAATGTTTTTAAAGATAAATGGATATATGCAGTTATAAGCGGACTTGTTCTGATCGGTTCGCGGTCTAATTTGCGCTTGTATGCGAATGTTCTTTCAGAGCCTTTATTTATTACGCTTATGTTGCTTTTTATATTCTTTGCCGCAAGATATCTGAAAGATGAAAAATCATCAAATCTGTGGTGGATGTTTTTAACTGCATCTATTGCTTGTTTGCAACGATATACTGGTGTGGCATTGATCGCGCTAGCTGTATTGCTGGGCTTGTTCAAGAATAAGCCTCAAAAATGGTGGCAGGTAGTAAGCGCGGCTTTTTTTTCTAGCATCCCCTTATTTATCTGGATATATTTCCATAATTACCTTCAATATGGTCTTTTGTTTGGTCCTCGCAATCCCGAAGCAATGCTGCCTTTGCAAAATATCAGCCTTATGCTAACAAAATCTTTAAATTGGTTTATGCCTCTTCATCCATTGCTTAAACCATTAATGTTAAAGCCCTGGCTCATTCTTTTGCCAGTGTTTGCAATTTTAGTTGTTTTTAATAAGAAAGAAAACTGGGCGGCTTGGGTGCGCTCGTTTACCCAAAATAATTATGTTGTTCCCATTGTTTTATTTGCCGTATTGCATAATATAATTTTAATATTTACAGTCAACACATTAGATCATCGCGACCTAACCTCTGATCGTTACTATGCTACGACCATGCCCGCGGTGTTGATTATGGCTTTGTTGACATTTGACAACTTGGTCTTGAGTTGTTTTTCATCAAGAAATACAAGGATACGCACTGCCTTGATCCTTCTTTTTGCAATATGGCTTATTTACCCATTCGTTAGCATGCAGGAGTACATCCATAATGGCATTATGTTTGGCGAATCAAGTAACTACAATATGTATAATAAACGAATCGTCAACGAAAAACCTATTCTGGTGGCAGCGCGTTCTATTGCAGTAGAGCATCCCCAAATTGATTTTTATAGTAACAATACTAGCCTAGGGTGGTTTCACCTGCGCCGCCCCTTTCTTGTTCTTCCCCGTGAAGACCCAAGTATGAAAAATACAGATCAAATAGCTCAAATAAAACAAAACTACCCGAATTGGCTCTCTGAAGAAGGAGCATATGTTATTTGGTTTCTACCAGCGGATGATTTACGCATTGCGCCTCCAAAGCATTTAAAATTTATTGCCAATTTAGAGCTTCTTTATTCAGATACAGACGGCGAGATTTATTATGTTAAGCCGCTTTCCGTTCCATAGTGCTACGCAAAGCAAGGTTTTTTTGACGAAAATACTTCAAAAGCATATAAGTTATAGTAGTTTGTGATTTTTTGTTCATTCAAGCAACGTAAGGTATAATATGCAAACGCGCGAGCGAAAAGACTATATTTATAAGGCGTTTTATGTCAATAGCTTCCCCTATTACCGAAAATTTTTGGAAAAACATTCAAATTACCAACAAGGATATAGAATTTCTCCACAACCATTTATTTGAGCTGGAGACTCCTCTAACTATCCATGAATTGGCTGCTGTTTTAATTGCAGAACGTGCTCATCAAGAACATGCAAGTGTACATGCTGAGCGCACCTCCAATGCAAAGACTTATTTACCTAAAGAAACCTATCGTGAAGGCGATGAGATTGCTTTCCCCGCCCTTGATTGGAAAAAAGGAAAAGTAATTGCGATCCGCCCCGGCTTAAATCCTGTCGTCGGCTCCTTTGATGTCTTAACTGTCTTAATGGATACAGAATCAGAGCGTATGTTTGCAGCACGACTCGAACATCACGCTCTCAATACCGTGCCAGTTGTTGATAATAAAGATGAAAGTTTGGAAATTGATGCTGTCTTAAAAAATTTCGGCAGTGAAATTGAACATAAAATCGAAACTGTCTTTATGTCTGATGATGGATTGGTTCGAATTGCGGGGCGTTGGTTTCCACGCTCTCTGCTTATTGACGTAAACCTTGGACATTTAAATCTTGCTGAAGCTGTTCTTGACATGGCGGCTGGAGAACCTCTCGCTGCTTCTAAGTTACTTGCAGATATTGCCCTGCCCGGCGGCGATAATAAACTAGCTGAGTTTTCTCTCAATTATGCGTTACAGGAAGACCCTCGTTTTGATGAAGTTGGACCAGCGGGTCAGGTATTATGGTGTTTACTGCGCCTTGAGCCAGATGGTGTAAAAGATGTTCCGCTTCATTTGCGTTATCAGGATATTCCACATGATCGCTCTGTCCTTGACCCGCAAATGCTTGCCCTCGAATCACAACAAGACGATGAGTTGAGTCCTGTTTCTGACGCAGCTTTGCACGCTGACGTTTCTTCTGTAACCATTAGTCTTATTTATCCCCATTTGCGCGCAGGCACATTGCCCATCTCTGCACGTGCAATGAAATTATTTCCAACAGCGTATGAATCCCCGCGAGTTCGTTTCACTTTAGTAGATGGAAAAACAAATCAGAAAATACCCGCATGGGTAGTTCGTGAAAGCGGATACGTATTCGGTCTGCGCGAATGGTACAAATCTCAACAACTTATGCCCGGCAGTTTGGTGCAAGTAAAACGTGGCAGGCAGCCCGGCGAAGTAATTGTTGAAGCCAAAACTCAGCGCGCATCCAAAGATTGGGTACGTACACTGCTTGTAGGCGCAGATGGTGGGCTTGTGTTTGCCATGCTGAAACAGGCAATCACCGCTGAGTTTAATGACCGCATGGCAGTATACGTTCCTGATTTTAAGTCGCTGGACCCGCTTTGGGAAAAGCAGCGCTCGTTTGAAGATGTGGTTATATCAGTAATGCGCGAAGTGACTAAAATGAATCCTCAGGGACATATTCACGCACAAGAGTTATATGCAGCAGTTAACCTGGTGCGCCGTGTTCCACCTGCGCCTTTGTTTACATTATTGTCCACCCGTCCCATCTTTAAACATGTTGGGGATTTACACTTCCGCCTTGATATGGATGCAGAATAATGAGCTTACTAAAACCAAACTCCAAAACCCCCTTCCACATTGATTTTGAATGGTGGCAGCAAAACGAAAATGACTGGCATGTTTTCTTGCGCGGACTTTTATGCCAGGAGCATCAGGATGCTTTTGCAGAAATGACAGACGATCACCTGATTGATTGGGTAGATGCCGCTACCGCAGAAGTAAAAACTGTAGATGGCGTGCAAAATGCTATTATGACTCACTGCGCTTTACAATCCGATTTTGTAGGTGAACGCACTGCCATGGTAGATGCAGTGTTTCGTACATTTTTAGTGAACGCGAATGTTCCCATGTCTGCCGAAGACCTCGCTAAAAAATTAGGACGTCCCGCTGATACCATTTTACGCACACTTACTGGTGCGCGCGTCTATCGCGGGCTTAGACCTTTGCAGTAAAATAGTATAAATGCTCCCGTAGCTCAATGGATAGAGCAACTGCCTTCTAAGCAGTAGGTTGTGGGTTCGAATCCCGCCGGGGGCGCTGAAGAAACCAAGTCATCCAGAAAGGTATCCCATGGTCACAGTCATTCGAAAATCCATGGCGACATTAACTGAGAGCCGCCACGAAATCTTACATGCAGTCAGTTGGCAGGCACGCGCCAACAGTTGGAGCCCAGCTACAGATATTTTTGAAACCGATCAATTGTATATTGTACGTATGGAAGTTGCGGGAATGAGGGACGTAGATTTTGAAATAGCAGTGGATCACAATATTGTTTATGTTAGCGGGAATCGCCCAGACCTTCCACAACGCCGCGCGTATCACCAAATGGAAATTCGCTTCGGAAAATTTCTCAGTTCAGTTAATTTGCCAGGTCCTGTCAATGTCGAAGAATCTCAGGCTGAATATGAAGACGGATTTCTGATCATTAAATTTCCAAAAATAAAGACACATCAAATTAAAATTGAGTAAACATATGCCTGCATCGCGATGGCAATCCAATTATCAAGATATATTCCGCTGGATCGGTGACCATGATGAAGAAATAACAAACTTCATCATGTCATCTGTTCTTTCGCGCAACAAAACTGAATCAGATTCTTCTTCAAGCGAAACTGATGGAAAAAGTGAAGCGCCCAAATATCCCGAGATTCTTCCGATTCTTCCTTTGCGGGGAGTTGTTGTGTATCCCGGTACTGCCGTTCCGCTGACAGTGGGCCAGCCGCGCTCTATTAAGTTAGTGGATGATGTAGTAGGAGGCGACAAGCTGGTTGGCTTGGTCGCCGCCACCAACCCGGAGTTGGAAATGCCCGCCCCCGGCGACCTCTATCGCATTGGCACAATCGCAACTGTCCATCGCTTACTGCGCGCCCAAGACGGCACCATTCGGCTCTTGGTGCAAGGCGTGGATCGTTTTCGGCTTGGCGATTTTGTAACCGAAGAGCCTTATCTTAAAGCGCATGTTCATTTATTGCCCGAAACAATTGAAACAGGTTTGGAAGTTGACGCGTTGGCGCGTAACGCGCGCGATCAATTCCACAAGATCACACAATTAATTCAAGCCTTCCCAGAAGAGTTGGCTGGCTCTATCACTTCACTCGAAGATGCCCTGCAAACCGCATATACTATTGCGAATTTTCAACGCATTGATTTAAAAGACGCTCAAGCCCTACTCGAAATTGATTCTGTGGTTGAGAAGCTCAAAAAATTGATCGGGCATTTGGTGCGCGAAACAGAAGTTTTGCAAATAGGGCAGAAGATTCAAAACGAAGCGCGCGGCGAAATTGAAAAAGTTCAACGTGATTATTTCTTGCGCGAACAAATGAAGGCAATTCAAAAAGAACTTGGCGAAAAAGATGAGCAAGCTGTTGAGACGGAGGATTTTCGCCAAAAAATCGAAGAGGCGAATATGCCAGACGAAGCCGGCAAGCAAGCCCGCCGTGAGTTGGATCGCTTGTCTCGTTTGCCCACCGCCGCCGCAGAGTACGGCGTTATCCGTACTTATTTAGACTGGCTGGTTTCGCTTCCTTGGTCAAAATCTACAGCAGATAATTTGGATATTGCTCACGCGCGCGAAATTTTAAATAATGATCATTATGGCTTGGATGATATCAAAGAGCGCATTCTTGAGTTTTTAGCAATTCGTAAATTGCGCCTTGATCGTAAAGATGATGAAAAGGCGCCGTCTGATGATCATATTCGGCATGATCGTGAAGGTGTAATTTTATGTTTTGTAGGACCGCCTGGCGTGGGCAAAACATCGCTAGGGCAATCGGTTGCGCGTGCAATGGATCGAAAATTTACGCGCGTGTCTTTGGGTGGCGTGCGTGATGAAGCTGAGATTCGCGGTCATCGCCGCACTTATATTGGTTCTATGCCCGGGCGTGTTTTGCAGGCGTTGCGCAGAATAGAATCTAAAAATCCCGTATTCATGCTGGATGAAATTGATAAACTCACTTACGATTTTCATGGCGATCCCGCATCTGCGTTGCTGGAAGTGCTAGACCCCGAGCAGAACACTGAGTTTCGTGATAACTATCTTGAAGTTCCCTACGATCTCTCGCAAGTATTTTTTATAACCACAGCCAATACATTAGAAACCATCCCCGGTCCATTGCGCGACCGCATGGAAATTATTTTCTTAAGCGGGTACACAGAGAATGAAAAGAAATCTATCGCGCGCGGATATTTGATTCCACGCCAGATTCGCGAAAACAGCTTGCGTGAAAATGAAATTTCTTTTTCGGATGATGCTTTACAAAAAATTGTGCGTGAATATACGCGTGAAGCAGGCGTTCGTAATTTAGAGCGTCAAATTGGCGCAGTCTGCCGCAAGGCAGGCACACGCATTGCAGAAGGAAAAGGCACATCGTTTATTGTCACCCCTGAAATGGTCGAAGAATTTTTAGACCACCCAATCTATCATGGACCCGAAGAGTTCAACAAACGCACTTCTATTCCTGGCGTTGTGCCGGGCTTGGCTTGGACATCCTTTGGCGGTGAAATTCTTTTTATCGAAGCTACCAATATGCCCGGTGGGCGGGGCTTTCAGGTCACTGGTTCCATTGGCAATGTTATGCAGGAATCGGCTCGTGCCGCATTGTCTTATATCCGCTCGCACGCAGAGGAGATCGGTATTAATCCTGCCTTTTTCGATAAAAATGATATTCATATGCACATCCCATCTGGCGCCCAGCCAAAAGATGGACCCTCCGCTGGCATTACGATTACTACTGCGCTCGTTTCCTTAGCCACTGGCAGAAAAGTAAAACCGCGCATGGCGATGACAGGTGAGATCACTTTGCGCGGTCAGGTATTGCCCATTGGCGGCGTAAAAGAGAAGGTGCTTGCTGCGCATCGCAACGGATTAACCACCGTCATTTTGCCGCAGCGCAACAAAATGGACGTAGAAGATGTAGCTGATGAAATCCGCAAAGTGATGAAATTTATTTTTGTAGAGAGTATGGATGATGTTCTTAAAGCCGCGCTTGAGCCAGCACCTCCTCCTGCAAAAAATGCGCGTGCCGCAAAAGCCAAACCAATGAAGTTAAATATAAAGAAAGAAAAAAAGAAAAATGTCAAAAATCCTACTCGCCGAAGATGACGTAACCATGGTGGGACTGTTGAAGACCTTGCTCAAAATGGAAGGGCTTGAAACGGTTTCTATAAAATTAAACGATGATGTTGTTGCTGTGATCAAACGCGAGAAGCCAGATGTAGTTTTATTGGATGTTCATTTATTCAATAAAAATGGATTAGAAATCTTGGATGAAATCCGTAGTGATAAAGGCACAGCCAGCGTCCCAGTTGTTATGGCATCTGGTTTGAATGTAAAAGAAGATTGCCTCAGGCGCGGCGCCAATGCTTTTTTGCTCAAGCCTTTTATGCCGGATGACTTAATCAATCTTCTGCGTCAAAATATTAATTCCGCTTAAATATGCTTGTACGCCAATTTCAATACCCTGCAGATTATCCCGCAGTGCTTAAGGTATGGGAAAGCATGGAAAAAGGTGTGCGTGTTGGACCTTCTGATACTGCTGCGGAAATAGAAAAAAACTACAGCGTGATCCCGAATTATTTCTCATAGCAGAATCAGATGGGCAGATTGTCGGCTCTGTTTTGGGCGGGTTTGATGGACGGCGCGGCACAATTTATCACTTATCCGTTTTAATGTCTCATCGCAATCAAAATATCGCCACGCAACTTTTGAAAGAACTTGAAATGCGTTTACGGCAGTTGGGTTGCATTAAATCTTATCTGCTTGTCAATGCAGATAACATACAAGCTTTCCCTTTTTATGAAAATCGCGGCTGGAAACATACCGATAACGTCATCTTTATGAAAGAATTTTAATGACCATTCGATTTGGGATTTTAACTTTATCTGACCGCTCTGCACGCGGCGAACGAGATGACCTCTCTGGACCCGCCCTCGCGCGTCTTATCCAAGCCCAAGGCTGGTCTGTCGCCATCCAGTTGATTCTAGCTGACAATGAATCTGCCATTCGCTCAACGCTCATAGAGTGGTGCGACAGCGGACTTTATGACGTTATTCTCACTACCGGCGGTACGGGTTTTTCTCCGCGCGACGTCACACCCGAAGCCACCCGTGCCGTAATCGAGCGTGAAGCGCCCGGCATATCAGAAGCGATTCGCGCCGCAAGTTTGGCGAAAACACAGCATGCCATGCTCTCTCGTGCAGTTTCTGGCATTCGCAAAAAAACATTGATTGTCAATGTACCGGGCAGTCCTAAAGGTGCAGAAGAAAGCTTGCAAATCATTATCCCCGTTTTGACTCACGCCATTCATTTATTAAACGAATCACCCGATGCAGAGCAGCACACCTGACCCTTCCCTTGCCACGCCTTTGGGCATGGACTATAATCCCGCCGCTTGATACATAAAATACAAATTTAAGGAAAGAAGCAAGATATGATAGATGTAAATGAACTTCGCAAAGGCGTCACTTTTGAATTGGACGGTAATCTTTATAAAGTGATTGAATACAGCCATAATAAAACTGGGCGCGGGAATGCTAATATCCGCGTAAAAGCCCGCAATATGATCACGGGCGCGAACATTGAACGAACCTTCAGCTCCGGCGCATCCGTTCAAGACGTTCAGCTTGAATTTAACAACGTTTCCTACTTATACTCTGATGGTGATTTTTTCTACTTTATGGACAAAGTAACCTTTGAACAGCCAGCCATCAAAGCAGAAGCGATGGGGGATAATGCCTTCTATCTAAAAGCAGACATGGAAGTAAAACTTACTTTTTATAATGGCGAACCTTTGGATGTTGAACTTCCCACCACTGTAGATATGGAAGTGGTCGAAGCCGAAGTCGCTATTCGTGGTGATACCGCTACCGGTGTTACCAAAAAAGTTAAAACAGATACTGGTTTGGAAGTGCAATGCCCTCAATTTGTAAAAGTAGGCGACACTATCCGCGTGGATACCCGTGACGGCGGATATGTTACCCGCATATAACTTGATCTGAACAAGAATTATCCGAGGCGAATCGCAGTAAGAAAAGCCGATTCGCCTCGTTCCATATATAAGACTTATGAAAACACCCGCCGGGCATGAATGCTCATATTTTTACGGAGACTACTACCGAGGCCGCAACGCGGAGGAGTGCCGTTTGCTTAAAGCATCCAACTTGCAGTGGTCAGCAGATTTATGCAAAACATGCCCCGTGCCAGCCATTGCAAACGCAAATGCCTGTCAATTTATAAAATTACGCCCATATATCAGCCGACCTATTACTGCAGTCTTTCAACGCCGTGTACAAATTAGCGCCTATTGCGATAAATCAAAGCGAAATGTGGCAGAGCCTCAAATTGGCTGCGGCGAATGTCATGACCTGCCATTTACATTTGTGGTGAAAGAATAATAATTATTTTGATGCGGGGAACTCAATGACCTTAACCCTTCTGCTTGACCTCGATGATACATTGCTGGATACGAACGTTCCTGCTTTTGCCCCTGCTTATTTTAGCGGGTTGGCGAGTCAGCCATTTAAAGGAATCGCAACCGAAAAATTTGCGCCTGCTATTCGAGAAGGCACGCGCTTGATGAATGAAAGCGCAGACCCTTCGCGCACCATGCAGGATGTTTTCGAATCGTATTTTTATCCTCAAATAAACATACTTAAAGAAAGTGTGATAAAAGATGTCGAACATTTTTATGACGAATTTTTTCCAACACTGCGTAATTTAACGTCACACCGCCCCGATGCTATTTCGTTTATGGATTGGGCATTTTCAATGGGCTACAAAGTTGCGATTGCCACAGACCCCTTACTGCCGCGCAAAGCCGCTTATCAGCGTTTGCAGTGGGCAGGTTTTGATCCAAAAAAATTTGAGCTGATCTCTTCTTTTGAAGATTTTCATTTTAGCAAAACATATCCAGCTTATTATGCAGAAATTCTTGGGCGGCTTGGCTGGCCCCAAGGACCCGTCTTAATGGTTGGTAATGATCCTCAACGAGATATTAGCCCTGCGAAAAAAATTGGGTTGGCTACCTATCATTTGATCAGTGACCCAGCCCAAAGGTCAGAACATGAAGCGAGCGGGCAGGGCACCTTTTCAGATTTGCGCAGCTGGCTCGAATCGATAGATCTCAAAATGTTAGAGCCGGATATCAAAGCGATGGATGCTTTTATTCCAATTTTGACCGCCACGCCTGCCGCATTATCTTCCCTTGTCAACAGCGCCTCAACACTCAAGCTCAAGCCTGCTTCTGACGAGTGGGCATTTGCTGAAATCCTTTGCCATTTCCGTGATGTTGAAGTAGAAATTAATACAGACCATATTTTACGCACCCTAAAAGAACAGGATCCATTTTTATCTTTGCCAGATACGCATCAATGGGCAGAAAAACGTAAATATGTCAACCAAAATGCTACAACCGCTTTGCAGGATTTTATAACGAAGCGCATGGAACTAATAAGCCTGATCGAGAAATTAACCGAAGATCAGTTAAAAAGAACAGCGCGTCACTCTATTTTTGGACCGACAAATTTACAAGAAATTATTGCCTTTATGGTCGAACATGATCGATTGCACGTTCATCAAGTTTGGAAATTATTAAACCCGTCTAATAACTGACCTTAAGAATTAATCGCCAAGGCGCCGAGAAAAGCACTTGGCGACCTTTATTTACCCTTGGCGTCATGGCTGCTTGGCGGTAAAAAAAGATTTTAATTTTACGAAAGATGATTTGATAACATGTCTCTTCCTGCATCTATTCTAAAAGACACATTCGGCTACGACTCATATCGCCCGCTTCAACGTGAGGTGATCGAAAATGTATTGGCGCGCCGCGATACGCTGGCAGTGATGCCCACTGGCGGCGGAAAATCATTGTGTTATCAAATCCCAGCGCTGATGTTTGACGGACTCACGGTTGTGATTTCTCCGTTGATCGCTTTGATGAAAGATCAAGTGGAGCAGTTGCGCGCCTTTGGCGTGCCCTCTCTTTTTTTGAATAGTTCCCTTTCGCCGCAAGAATATCAAGAGAATATGGAGTATGTGAAACGCGGCGAAGTGAAGTTGTTATACGTCGCACCAGAGACATTGCTTGCTCCGCGCATTCTCGCCCTGCTTGATTCTGTGAAAGTAGATTGCCTAACCATTGACGAAGCGCACTGTATCTCAGAATGGGGGCATGATTTTCGCCCTGAATATCGCCAACTGATTGAAGTTCGCAAGCGCTTCCCTAAAGCGGTTTGTATGGCATTGACTGCCACAGCCACCAGCAGAGTACGCCAGGATATTCGCGCTAGCCTTAAATTTGCAACCACCAATGAATTTGTCGCGAGCTTTAATCGTGATAATCTTTTTATTGAAGTTGCAAAAAAAAGTGATCCCACTCTTCAGGCAGTGAAAATGCTTGACCGTTATAAAGATCAATCAGGCATTATTTATTGCTTCTCGCGTAAACAAGTGGATGAACTCGCCGCATATCTTTTATCAAAAGGATATTCTGTGCGTCCGTATCATGCAGGTTTAGAAGATGCCCAGCGCGCCAGAAATCAAGAAGCGTTTATTCGTGACGATGTGCAGATCATTGTCGCCACCATCGCATTTGGCATGGGCATCAATAAACCGAATGTGCGCTTTGTGATTCATTTTGATTTGCCGAAAAGCATTGAAGGATATTATCAAGAAATTGGGCGCGCTGGTCGTGATGGCTTGCCCGCGCATTGTCTTTTACTGTACAGTTATGGCGATGTTGCCAAGCTTAATTATTTTATTGAACAGAAAGAAGGCGAAGAAAAACGCGTCGCGGTTCAGCATTTGAATGCGATCGTGCGTTACGCAGAAGATGAGACAACTTGCCGCCGCAAACCTCTACTGGATTACTTCGGCGAATCATACCAAGCCGACAACTGCTCCTCCTGCGACAACTGCACCTCAGCCCCAGCCGAGTTAGTAGACATCACCGTTTTTGCGCAGAAATTCCTCTCATGTGTCAAACGCGCCGACGAAAAATTTGGCGCAGGACACATCGTTGATATTTTGCTGGGTTCTAAAAATGAAAAGATCATCCGCTGGGAGCACGAGAAACTTTCTACCTATGGCATTGGCAAAGAGTTAACCAAAAAACAATGGATGCACCTTGCGCGTCAACTTTTGATGACAGGATATTTATCTCAGGAAGGGGAGTATCACACCCTTAGCCTGACTGCCAAGGCGATAGAAGCGCTCAAGAAGCGGGGAGTAATTTTCGGCGTAATTCAAGAAGCGGAAAGAGTTAGAAAAGATGGCAAGAAGAAAGAGGATGTTGAATACAATCAAGAACTCTTTGGCTTGCTTCGCCAAAAACGCAAAGACTTGGCAGATGTGGCAGGAGTTCCTCCTTATGTCATTTTCTCAGATAGAACATTAGTAGAAATTTCTACCTATTACCCGCAATCTATGGAAAGTTTATTGAAGATCTCAGGTGTGGGACAAGTGAAACTGCGTCAATACGGTGATCCGTTTTTAGAAATTATTACACAGTTTTGTGAGAAGAATAATCTAAAAGAATATGTACATCCGCTGACCGTGCCGCAACAGAACAGGCTCCCTTCTTCTAGGAGCAAGAGAGTTGGCGCAGAGGAGATCGGCGAGCGTACGCGTGTGATTGCGGATGCGTATAACGCTGGTGCTACGATTCAAAGTTTGATGGAGTTATATCATGTGGTGCAAGGAACCATTCTTGAGCACTTAACAAAATATATTTTGGCAGGCAATACTTTACGAAACGGCGATGACTTAAAAGAAATGTCAGCGGCATCGGTAGAACAGCAAAAAACCGCTTTTGCCGCGTTTGATGAATTGAGCCCTGCTTTGCTAAAGCCAGTCTTCGAAAAGTTAAATGGAACGTTGAATTATGACCAATTAAGAACTTTGCGTTTGTTATATTTAATCTCCCGCCAAAGCTAAACCATTATGTGCTACACTATTACAGGCACTTTATAAAAACTTTTCATTAATTCGGGGGCGTGGAGCATGTTTTGCTAAGCATCCATAAAAGAGACGAGTGGCACTCAAAGATATTCTTGAGAAAATTGAATATCGCAACAGGAGATTCTCATGAACTTTCAAGCAGGTGACACTGTGATGCACTGGTCCTATGGTCTGGGGCAGATTCTTCGTTTAGAAGAACGGGATTTAGCAGGTTCTATTAGCATGTACTACGCAGTTAAGGTGCGTGAACTTACGGTTTGGGTACCAGCAGATAGTAATTTGGGCACCCGCCTCAGAACACCCACAACTCAATCAGCGTTTAAAAAACTACTCGCAATATTCGCTTTGCCTGCAAAGCCTTTACCCGAAGATAAACAGCTGCGTAAGGCAAAATTACTGGAATTAACCAAAGGCGGCAGCGCCGAATCGCTTTGTCAGATTATTCGCGACCTTACTGGGTTTAAAAAAGATAATCGTCTAAATGATAATGATCAGTCTTTTCTTGATCAGGCGCGCAGCGCTTTGCTGGCAGAATGGTCATTTGTTCGCTCTGTGCCAGTAGAGCAGGCTGAGCTTGAATTAAGAAATTTGTTGGGAGTTGAGTCGCTCAAGGTTAATAGTTAAAAAACTAATTGAAGTTTAATGTTGAAATAGAACACGGATTAAACGGATTGGGCGGATTTACACAGATTTTTCAGGAAAAAATCTGTGTAAATTTTTTAAACCTATATTATACACATTCTATTTTTTTTGTTTTATATAGCTTGTTTTATTGGAATATAATCACGTTCTATGTCAAAATATATTAATACCAATTGGGATGTTGTTGTCGCGGGTGGGGGACCTGCGGGTTTTTTTGCAGCGATTCGCTGCGCTGAGTTGAATCCGAAGTTGAGCGTATTGATCGTTGAGAAGGCTGTTCAAACATTAGGCAAGGTGATTATTTCTGGAGGCGGGCGTTGTAATGTGACTCATGCTTGCTTTGAGCCTGCGCAATTGATTAATTTTTATCCGCGCGGGGGCGTAGAATTACGCGGCGCTTTCACACGTTTTCAACCTGCAGATACGATCAAATGGTTTGAGAGTCGCGGCGTCAAGCTGAAAACAGAATCAGATAAACGTGTTTTCCCAGTTACCGATTCTTCCAAGACGATCGCGGATTGTTTGCGTGAAGCGGCGCAAAAGGCTGGAGTGGAAGTGCACGGTAGTACGACTCTGCTCAACGTAGATAAAAACCCAAAAGGTGGATTCAAACTGGAGGTTAAGAAAGAAGCGCAGGTTTTTCATCTGCAGACAAAAAAATTAGTATTCGCCACTGGCAGTGATTCTAAAACGCGTGAGCTGGTTAAATCGCTTGGGCATTCATTGGAAGAGCCCGTACCATCCTTATTTACCTTCAATGTGAAAGATAAACGCATTGACGGTTTGGCGGGTGTGGCTGTTGAAAATGTAACCTTGAAAATGGATTCTGTTACAACGCAAGGAGCATTGCTGATCACGCATTGGGGATTAAGTGGACCCGCCGTGTTGAAATGCTCTGCCTGGGGCGCGCGCATTTTATTTGATAAGAAATACCGTTCCCCCTTAACCGTAAATTGGCTCGGCGACTATAAGCTTGAATCTACGCTGGAAGTTTTACAGCGCAGTAAAGAATGGAAAGAAAGCGCGCGCAGAAGAATTAACATTACGCCCGCGTTTTCGCAAATCCCTGCGCGCTTATGGAAACAATTAACTGAATTTACGAATAATAAAAATTGGGGTGATATCTCGAAAAGTGAAATGCAAAAACTTGCACAGGGATTAACCGCAGGTGAATTTATGATTGAAGGCAAGGGCGCTTTCAAAGAAGAGTTTGTCACATGCGGCGGTGTGAAATTAAGTGAAGTGGATTTTAAAACGATGCAAAGCCGTGTTGTGGATGATTTGTTCTTCGCTGGCGAAGTATTGGATATTGACGGTATTACAGGTGGGTTTAATTTTCAATCTTCGTGGACGACAGGCTGGTTGGCAGGTAGTGCGGTTGGTTCGTGATTTTTTTGAATCTGTTGATCAATATTTGATTACTTCAGGATTTAATAGAAGAATCATTTACAACCTTATTTGAAAAGGAAAATAAACAATGTCTGAAACTTTGATCGTCGCAATTGTTTTTTGTTTTGTTGGATTTCTTCTACCAGCTCTCGCGCTCTTTTTCTGGTTGCGCACGCGTGCATTCCTTGGCACTGCTGAGAAAGCACAAGGCACTGTCATTCGCATGGTATATACGCGTGATTCAGATGGAGGCGGAGGGTACTCGCCTGTATACAGTTTTAGAACAATCAGCGGGCAGACGATAGAAATACACGATAACATGTCCAGCAACCCGCCGCAATTTAAAGAAGGCCAGATCATTGATGTACTGTATGATCCGCAAAACCCAAATAAGGCGCGCATCAACAAATGGTTCAATCTGTATTTTGTGCCTTTACTGCTTGGTTTCCTCGGGTTGATATTTGGCGGAGTAGGAATTGCTATTTTGGCTTCGTCACTGTTTAAGTATTTTAGCAACTGACATTACGCGCAAACTGCCAAGTTTCGTCGGAGAGCGTTTCTTAAGTACGAATAGCGGCAGGAAAAAAGCATTCACCACAGAGAACACGGAGCCCACAGAGGTTTTTCTCGGTGATCTTTGTGATCTCAGCGGTGAAACAGTCTGTAAGAAACAGTCTCTAAGACACCAAGGGCTCTTCTTGTCGTCTTACGAAACTCAGTGCCATAGCTAGACTGCTAAAAGCATGAATTATTTCATTGACCCACAGCCGTTCATGCCGTAAAATCCCACAGCAAATTATATATAATTTTAAAAGGAAAAAGCAATGTCGAAATATCGTATTATGTATTGGAAGCACATTCCTCAATCGTTTACTGTTGAAGGCGATGGACGCACGATCAAAAAACAACTCTCTGAAAAAATTCAGAACAAAATTGATGCCTATGCCATGGCGGTTGGCGCAACATCTACAAGTGACTATGCCAAAGAATACAAACGCGGTCCCTGGGTTGAACAAGAAGGTACGCCCGAAGAAGTTGCCGAAGCGCTTCTTTCTCAACTGGAGACTGAGTTTGCAAAAATAGAGATTCCGCGGCGGGATAGCGAATCAGCGTGACAAAACATAACATTATTTTGCAACCTTCGGGTTCTCGCGGGCAAATAGACGAGGGCATGTCGGTTCGCTCTGCCGCGCGCGATCTGGGCGTAGAGATCGAATCGATTTGCGCCGAGAATGCCACTTGCGGCAAGTGCATGGTTTTAATCGAAGAGGGCAGGTTCGAAAAATATAATATTGATTCAAAACGGGAACATCTTTCGCCAGTTTCAGCTGAAGAAGCCGCGTATTTTGCACGCAGACCCAAGTTATTAAAAGATAAAGGCTGGGAAGTGGGGCAGGTTAGGCTTTCTTGTCAGTCAAAAATTTGCGGGGATGTATTGATCAATGTGCCTGAAGAAAGCCGCGGTAATAAACAAATTGTGCGCAAGAGCGCCAGCAATCGTGCAATTGAAGTCAAGCCATCGGTGCGCAAATATCTCGTTTCGATGACTCCGCCTACTTTGGAGCGTCCGATCGCAGATTGGGAACGACTCGCCAAAGGGTTAGAAACATCTATGGCGTTGGTGCGCGGCGCCGAGGCAAAACTTCCACGCTGGTATGACTTCACCGTTGATTATCAATGTCTGCGCGGCTTATCAGCCATATTGCGTTCCTCTCCAACTCAAAAGGGAGGTAATTGGAATGTCACTGTTTCTGTTTGGCAAGATAAGGAAGTGATTGAAGTTCAGGCAGGCTATGTAGAAGATAGCTATGGCGCGGCTGTGGATATTGGCTCAACAACGGTAGCATTATATTTATGCAACCTGCGTACTGGCGAAATGCTCGCCGCTGAGTCGGAGATGAATCCGCAGATCGTGTATGGCGAAGATGTGATGTCGCGCATTCAATATGCGATTGAAAATAAAGACGGCTTGGAGAAATTACACAAGGCGATTATTTCTACGCTGAATAAATTATTGAAGCAAGCGGCTCACGAAGCGAAGATAAAGACCAGTGAAATATTGGAAATGGTTCTAGTGGGAAATTCCACCATGCACCATGTTTTATTAAATTTACATCCGAAGGATTTAGGACTTGCGCCGTTTGTGCCCGCAATTCATAGGTCAATGGACATCAAGGCGCGCGAATTGGGATTGCACATTAATCCATCTGGCAACATTCATGTGCTTCCAACTATCGCTTCTTTTGTTGGCGCTGATACCAGTGCGATGATCGTTGCCGAAGAACCGCATAAGCAGGATGAGAATTGGTTGTTGATCGATGTAGGCACAAATGCGGAACTCGTCTTGGGAAATCGCAAACGTTTGGTTTGCACTTCTACGCCAACAGGACCTGCGCTTGAAGGCGCGCATGTGGAATATGGAATGCGTGCCGCTCCTGGTGCGATGGAACGCATTGTGATTGATGAGAAAACGCTTGAGCCTAAATATAAAGTCATTGGCGTGGATGGTTGGAATACAGATCACGTTGAATTTATTGGCAAGGTTAAAGGGATTTGCGGTTCTGCGATCATTGACGGCGTGGCGGAATTGTTCCGGGCTGGGATCGTGGATTCTCGAGGCAAGTTCAAGCAGGGGCTGGAATCGAAGCGCATTCGAAAGGGAGAAAGCGGCTGGGAGTACGTAATCGCTTGGGCTGAGGAGACTTCCATAGGTCGAGACATCCCCATGACTCAGCAGGATGTAAGACAAATTCAATTGGCGAAGGCGGCGTTGTTTACTGCGGCGCGCACATTGTTGAAGCGTTTTGGTTTGCAAGACCCCGATAAAGTAATTTTGGCGGGCGGCTTTGGTAGTTTTATTGATAAAGAAAAAGCGATGCTGATCGGCTTGATCCCTGATTGTGTGTTGGATAATGTTTATGCAGTTGGGAATGCGGCTGGTGATGGTGCGCGCATTGCGCTGTTGAATATTGAAAAACGCAACGAGATTGATGAAGTGACGCGCAAGGTAGAACGCTTTGAGTTGCCGACTGATCCTGAATTTCAAAATCAATTTATGCTGGCGACGAGTTTTCCGCACATGAGCGAGCCGTTCCCGCATATTGCACATTTGATTCCCAATCGTGTGGCGGATCCGATGGCGAAAAATTTTATGAGCAAATAAAAAAAATTAACCACAAAGGTACACAAAGGGTCACTAAGGAAAACCTTTGTGTATCTTTGTGACCCTTTGTGGTTAAAAATGGAGATAGGATGAATAAATTTCTTGAACGATTAAATAGCGGTGAAATTTTGGTGGCAGATGGCGCTACGGGTTCCAACTTGCAAAAGATGGGGCTCAAACCCGGCAAGCCGCCAGAAGATTTGATTATTGACGATTCAGATACTTTGCTGAAGCTCGCCAGTTCATTTGCATTGGCAGGTTCGGATATTATTTTGACCTGCACTTTCGGCGGCACGAGAATGCGAATGAAAGATTCTAAATATCAGGATCGCACCCCGGAAGTAAACATACGCGCGGCAGAAATTGCGCGCAAAGCCGCTTCTCTCAACGGGGGGCTGGTTGCCGGCTCGATGGGACCTGTCGGTGCGATTCTTAAACCTTACGGTCCATTGGAAGCGGATGATGTGCGCGCAACATTTGCAGAACAAGCCAAAGCATTAGCAGATGGTGGCGTGGATTTGTTGTTGATCGAAACAATGTTTTCGTTTGAAGAGACCACCGCCGCATTTGAAGGCGCAAAATCTGCCACCGATTTGCCGATTGTGATCTCGTTTAGTTATGATCGCGGCACACGCACCATGATGGGCGTCAAGCCAAAGGATGTAATGAAGCGTTACTCTGAAATGGGCGCGACTCTTGTTGGCGCAAATTGCGGAAACACACTCGCCAACATGGAATTGGTTGTGCAGGAATATGCTGCGACTGTGCCAAATTTCCCGATGTGGGTCAAGCCGAATGCTGGCGTTCCACATATGGATATTGAGACTGAGCAAGGTGTATATGACATGGGTCCTGCAGATATGGCGGATTTTGCCAAGAGATATGTTGCTTTAGGCGCAAAAGTAGTAGGCGGTTGTTGCGGAAATACGCCAGAGCATATTGCGGCGATTGTGAAAGCGGTGAAGTAGTGAGTGGAATGCAATGCACTGAGGTTTTCGAAGTGTAGAAAGTAGAAAGTGGAAAATAGTTACGGGTTACGAGTTACGGATAACGTGAGACGTAATCTGTAATTTCTTAAAAGGCATAATCATGCGTGAAAAAATAATGGATTTGCTTTCTGGAAAGAAAATAGATTTTCAGCCTGCTTTCAGCGGGTTGATACATGTGACTGCACAGGGTTTAGAGCATGAAGGGCTTATCTTTCACGAAATTCACAAAGATGCGCAAAAGATGGCAAAGGCGGCGGCGAGCACATTTAAGTTAACAGGGATGCCTTCGGCAACATTGCCTTTGGATTTATGCGCCCCAGCCGAAGCCCTGGGAGCTGAGTTAAATTATTATGAAGGCGAAGAGTTTTTGTTTCCGCAGGTAAAGCGGGGAACGGTTGAAAGCGTTAACCAGATAAACATCGAACAATGGGATGCAGGCAGATTGGAGATGATCTGCGAAGCCATCTCTTTGGTAAAAGCAGATATTGGCAAAGATGTTGTGATTTCTGGCATGATTCCCGGCGCATATACTTTACTTTTATATCTTTGCAATCCAAAAAACTTATTTGTTGAAATGAAGAAAGAACCGCAAATGGTTACAGAGGCTTTATTTCAGTTATCTGCTTTCCTTTCGCAAATTGGAAAAATCTATCTTGCCGCTGGCGCCGACTTCATCACAATACACGATATGGGCGGTTCGCCCGCTTTTATAGGTCCAGTAAAATATGAGCAATTTGTTTTGCCAGCTGAGAAATTGTTAATCGAGAATTTGCCCAAGCCGACCGTTTTATCTGTGTGCGGCAATGTGACCAAATCGCTTCATTTACTCGCGCAAACGGGCGCAACGGGGATTTCCATTGACCAGACCGTTGATCTCAATGCGGCGCGTGAGGCGTTGAAAGATACCTTGCTATTTGGCAACCTTGACCCCGTAGGGACTCTCTATCGCGGAGATGAGGCTCAAGTCGCTGAGGCAGTTATCAGCGCGAAAGAGGCGGGTGTGGACGCCGTCTGGCCTGGCTGTGATCTTGTCCCGCAAAGTCCGATCAGCAATATCAAAAATTTAATATAACCATTCAATTCTGTTGGGGGATAATCATTCGCAAGGATGATAAAATTTCAAATAGAATGGATGGTTTATGAAAGAGATAAAAATCTCGCTTATTTTTCCTGCATATAATGAAGCTAGGGTGATTCAAAAAACGATTTTGGATGCTTGTTCATATTTTGAGTCTAAGAATTTAAATTATGAAATTATTGTTTCTGCAGATGGAAATGACGGCACGCGCGAAATTGCGGCAGAGATTCGCCAGAAAAATCCTCGTGTGATTGTGCTGGGTGGCATGGAGCGGCGCGGAAAAGGATATGGAATTCGTCAGGCTGTGAAAATTGCCAGCGGGGATGTGATCGGCTATTCAGATGCGGATGATAAAACTCCAATTACTGAGTTCGATAATTTTTTGCCATTTTTACAATTAAATGAAAATGACTTGGTGATCGGGACGCGCGGTGAACGTGAAAGCAAAATTGAAAGGCGACAACCGATATATCGGCAAATTGGATCAAAAGGTTTTTCTGTTTTTATGCATTTGTCGGTTGGGTTGTGGAAAATTTCTGATACACAGTGCGGCTTTAAGTTTTTCAAAGCAAATGCTGCCAGAGATTTATTTTCACGCCAATTAATTGACGGCTACATGTTTGATGTGGAGATTTTATATTTGGCGCAAAAGTTGGGGTATCGCATTAAGCAAATCCCAATCCGTTGGAAAGATGATGGCGATTCGCGTTTGGATTTGATCGCTGGAAACATCCGAAATGTTAAAGATGTTTTGAAGATTCGCTATATACATCGAGCAACAAAATGAAATACTTTGTCACAGGCGCGGCGGGCTTTATTGCTAGCAATCTCGTAGACCGATTGCTTTCTTTAGGGCATGAGGTAACTGGTTACGATAATTTCACCACGGGGCAGCAACAGTTTATTACATCTGCCCTTGAAAATCCAAATTTTAAACTTGTTCGCGCAGATTTGTTGGATGTGCCGAGCCTGACAAATGCAATGGCAGACTCGAATTTTGTTTTTCATCTAGCCGCAAATGCAGATGTGCGCTTTGGCACTGAACACCCAAGTAAAGATTTGGAGCAAAATACGATCGCTACTTTCAACGTGCTGGAAGCCATGCGCGCTAACGGCATAAAAAATATAGCTTTTTCTTCCACAGGTTCTGTATATGGTGAAGCGAAAATGATTCCTACGCCTGAAGATGCGCCATTCCCAATTCAGACATCGCTGTATGGTTCATCCAAACTTGCAGGGGAAGGCTTGATCTCTGCTTATTGTGAAGGCTTTGGGTTTACGGGATATATTTTTCGTTTTGTATCGATTCTTGGCGAGCGTTATACACATGGTCATGTTTTTGATTTTTACAAACAACTTGTCGAAAATCCAAGCGAACTGCATATTCTTGGCAATGGTAAACAGCGAAAATCCTATTTGTATATTCAAGATTGTATGGATGCAATCCTGCATGTCGTTGAACATGCAAAAGAGAAAGTGAATATTTATAATCTTGGCACAGATGAATATTGTGAAGTGAACGATTCGATCGGTTGGCTTTGTGAGCATTTAAAAGTAAACCCGCAAAAGATGTATGCAGGCGGAGAACGTGGCTGGATTGGGGATAATCCATTTATTTATTTGGATACTAGCAAAGTTCGTGCACTTGGCTGGAAGCCAAAGCTTACGATTCGGCAGGGTATTATTAAAACGATTGAATATCTGCAGGAAAATCAATGGGTGTTGTATGCCCGCTAATCAGCTTGTTTGCAAAATATGCCAAGCGCCTGTTGAAAGAATAGGCGCAAAGCGAGGCAAGGAAAATAAAAGCGAATATTTTTTGTGTCGTTGTACAAAATGTTTTTTTTCATTTGTAGAAAATCCGCGCACCGATTATGCCAATATTTATTCCGAGGCATATTATCGAGGAGCGGGTATTGACCCTTTGGTGGATTATGTATATGAGCTGGAAAACCCGCATAATACGGTGCGTGCTTATGAATGGCAGGGCGTTCTTACTTTGATCCAAGCTTTGTTTGCAAAACCTTTAAATAAAAATGTTCACTGGCTGGATTATGGATGCGGAAACGGCGGGTTGGTTCGTTATGTTCGCTCAAAAACAGATTGTGAAATGATCGGGTACGATGAAGGCTGGATCGTTGAAAAAGCAATTGAGCACGGAATACCCATCACGCGTGATAAAACTCAACTTGAAAAATCAAAGTATCAGATTGTGACTGCGATAGAGGTGCTTGAGCATGTTGAGAATCCGTTGGATGTGTTGAAGGAAATCAGAGAGTTATTGGCGCCCGGCGGATTGTTTTTTTATACCACTGGCAACGCTGAGGCACATCATCATAATTTAATAAGCTGGAGCTATTTCACTCCCGAAATTCATATTTCATTATATGAGCCGCGCACTATGAAAATTGCGCTTGGAAAAACAGGCTTTCAAATGATATTTTCGTCGCAACATTACTCTGGATGGTCAGATATCATTCGGTTTAAAGTATTGAAAAATTTAAAGATGCGCCAGATCAACTGGCTCGAAAAAATAATTCCATGGAAGTGGATTACGCCATTGATTGATCGTATTATGAAAATTTCTACGCATCCTCTTGCGCGAGTTGAAGAAAAACCTGCGCTTCTCTCATAAGCTGATAGTTGGAATCTGCGCCCAAGCTTAAATCTTGGTTTGAAGGATTTACCGATGAACATTTCTTTAAGTGAACGCGTTGCGATTATCACAGGCGCAAATCAAGGATTGGGAGAAGCGATTGCGTTGTCGTTCGTGCAGGCGGGCGCGAGCGTGTTTCTGTGCGCGCGAGACGATGCGAAACTGCTTGAAGTGCAGAAAAAGCTGCGTGGTTTTTGCAATCCAGGCCAAAGGGTAGAAGTGATGCGTGTGGATGTTTCGAATCAGCAAGATATTGAGAAATTCTACGCTGATGCTTTGAATCTATTTCCTAAAATCCATATTCTAGTTAATAATGCAGGCGTGCTTGGAGCAAAGGGGCATATTGATGAAGTGGATTGGGATGAGTGGGTGCGCGCGATTAATATTAATTTATTGGGTTCTGTCTTAATGGCTAAAACTTTTTTGCCGCATTTTAAAAAGAATCACTGTGGAAAGATCATTCAACTTTCAGGCGGAGGCGCGACTGCGCCGTCACCGTTTATGAGTGCCTACGCCGCATCAAAGGCGGGCATTGTGCGCTTTATGGAAACGCTGGCAATGGAAGTAAAAGATTTTGGTATTGACGTTAATTCGGTTGCGCCCGGCGCCCTTAACACACGCATGTTGGATGATGTTTTAGAGGCAGGACCTGAAAAACTTGGCAATGAAACTTACGAAAAATTTTTGAAACAAAAAAATGACAGGGGCGCTTCACTGAAACGTGCTGCTGATTTTTGCACATTCTTAGCATCTTCTGCCAGTGACGGCATCAGCGGAAAATTGATCAGTGCGGTTTGGGATCCATGGGAAGATTTAAATAAGCACTTGGATGATCTACAGAACAGTGATGTTTATACTTTGCGCAGAATTGTTCCTAAAGATCGAGGTATGGATTGGGGGCAGAAATGAAAAAAGAATTAGGCGCGGCAATTATTGGCTGTGGTTTGATCGGGCAAAAACGATCCAAGGCTTTAGGGGCTGCAAAGTTGATTGCTTGCGCGGATATTAATGAAGAACGCGCAAAATCTTTAGCAAGTATGTTTCCAGATTGTATTGGCACAACAGATTGGCGTTTTGCTGTTCATCGAAAAGATGTTGATCTTGTGATTGTATCTGTTACCAATAATGCGTTAGTTGAAGTTTGCCTTGAGGCTGTTCAAGCGGATAAGCATATCTTAGTAGAAAAGCCTGCCGCGCGAAATATTAAAGAGCTTGATTTGTTATTGGATGCAGTTCAGAAAAATAATGTGCAAGCACGCGTTGGCTTTAATCATCGTTATCATCCTGCTTTGTTGAAAGCGCATGAGCTATTTCGTTATGGCGAATTGGGCGAGTTAATGTTTGTGCGCGGCAGGTATGGTCATGGTGGCAGGGTAGGATATGATCGGGAATGGCGGGCAGACCCCAGCTTGTCTGGAGGCGGTGAATTGATCGATCAAGGTGTGCATTTGATTGATCTATCGCGCTGGTTTATGGGTGAATTTGTTGAGGCGCAGGGTTCTGCGCACACCTATTTTTGGGATATGCCAGTAGATGATAATTGTTTTATGACATTGAAGACGCAAAAAAAACAGACAGCTTTTTTACATGTTAGTTGTACTGAATGGAAAAATTTATTTTCGCTTGAAATTTATGGGCGTAATGCCAAATTGCATATTGAGGGCTTGGGCGGCAGTTATGGTGTGGAGAAACTTTCATGTTATAAAATGTCGCCGCAGATGGGTCCGCCTGAAACTACAATATGGGAATACCCGCGCGCAGATGAATCCTGGAAGTTGGAGTTTGCCGAATTTGTGGAAGATATTCAACTAGGCAGAACGCCATCGGCGAATTTGAATGATGCTCGTGAAGCTTTACTTATTGTCGAAAAAATTTATAAGGACTCTGGATATGATCATAACGCGTAGTCCATTGCGAATTACATTAGGCGGCGGCGGAACCGATTTGCCATCCTATTATCGACAGCACGGCGGCTTTTTGATCTCGGCGGCAATTGATAAATATGTGTACGTTACCGTTATGAGACCATTCACGGCTGGGATTTTTCTAAAATATTCACAACTTGAAAAAATTCAAAATGTAGAGGATGTTCAACATCCGATCATTCGAGAGGCAATTCGACTGCTTAATTTTAAAACTCCCCAAATTGAAATTACCACACTAGCAGATATTCCGTCTGGTACGGGTCTTGGCTCATCGGGTAGTTTTACAACCGCATTACTAAAAGCGCTTTATACGCATCGCCGCCGTATGATTTTGCCTGATGAGTTGGCGCGGCTTGCTTGCGAAATTGAAATTGATATTTTAAAAGAACCTATTGGCAAGCAGGATCAATATATTGCGGCTTATGGCGGCATTACCTGTTTTGAGTTTAATCAAGATGATAGCGTGGATGCGCATCCTTTACCTATTGATATGAACACGCTTCTTGATCTGGAAGATAACCTGCTCCTGTTTTTTACTGGCTTTGCGCGCAGTGCGTCAGAAATTCTAAAAGATCAGGACAAACGCAGTAAAGAAATGGACGAAGAGATGCTAAATAACCTGCATTATGTAAAAGACCTTGGTCTGCGCAGCAGAGATGCTTTGATGAGCGGCGATATGTTAAAGTTTGGCGAATTAATGCATGAACATTGGGAGCATAAAAGAAAACGCTCAAAGGGCATGAGCAATTCTCAAATTGACGAGTGGTATGAATTGGGCATGAAGAATGGCGCAGCAGGCGGGAAGTTAGTTGGTGCGGGCGGCGGCGGCTTTTTAATGTTTTATGCAAACGACCGTGCGAAACTGCGTCAGGCAATGACCAAAGCTGGTTTAGAGGAAGTTCGCTTTCGTTTTGATTTTGAAGGCTCAAAGGTAATGATTGGATGAATTTATATCCAGTGGTAATTCTTGCGGGCGGATTGGCTACTCGTTTGCGCCCCGTCACAGAAAAAATCCCAAAGGCTCTTGTTGAAGTTGCAGGAAAGCCTTTCATTGAGCATCAATTAAGGCTGTTGTATTCACGAGGGATCAAAGATGTCATTATCTCGGCATGGTATCGCGCTGAAATGATTCAAGATGTTGTGGGTGATGGCAGAGAATTTGGCTTGAATGTTGAATATGTTTTTGATGGGGATGTTCCACTGGGTACAGGCGGGGCGGTAAAAAAAGCAATTAAGAATTTATCAACTCCCTTTTTTGTTTTATATGGCGATTCCTATCTTCCCTGTGATTATCAGGCTATTCAAACTACCTTTGACGCACAACAAAACCTTGGATTAATGACCATCTACTATAATCAAGATAAATGGGATACCAGCAATGTGGAGATGTCTGCTGGAAAAATAATAAAATACGACAAAAAAGAACGCAATCCCCGTATGCGATATATTGACTACGGGCTGGGAATTTTTGCCCCTGATGTTTTCAAAAATATATCGCAAGATCAACCTGTCGACCTTGCGGATGTTTACAAAAGACTTGTAGAAGCCAATCAATTATCAACTTATGAAGTGAAAAAAAGATTTTACGAGGCAGGTTCTTTTGATGGATTGAGCGAATTGGATATTTTGTTAACGGAAAACCCGAATCGGTTTTTAACAAAGGAATAAAGATGAATTTTTCTGAAACTTATATTGAAGAAACAATTGAAATTTTGCGCAAACTTGACGTTGCTGTTATCGAACAAATGGTGGATATTTTGGTTGAAACACGCCAGCGCGGCGGCAGGCTATTTGTATTGGGGGTAGGCGGGAGCGCCGCAAATGCATCTCATGCAGTGAATGACTTTCGCAAAATTACAGGTATCGAAACCTACGCGCCTACCGATAATGTCGCAGAATTAACCGCGCGTACCAATGATGAAGGTTGGGCATCTGTTTTTAAAGCTTGGCTTGCAGGTAGCCGTTTAAATGCCAATGACGCTGTGATGGTGCTATCTGTTGGCGGAGGTAATCTAGAAAAAAATGTCAGCCCAAATCTTGTGATGGCTTTGCAATATGCAAAAGAAATCGGCTCAAGCATTATTGGAATTGTAGGGCGTGACGGCGGATATACTGCTCAAGTAGCTGATGTATGCATCATTATTCCCACAATCAACGCAGAGCATGTTACGCCGCACACGGAAGCATTTCAATCGGTAGTCCTTCACTTGTTGGTCACACACCCTAAGCTTAAAGCTGTTCAAACCAAATGGGAATCTGTTAAGTAAATGGGATTAAAAGCGGTTTTCTTAGACCGTGATGGCGTTATAAATCATGCTGTGATCCGTAATGGGAAGCCATATCCTCCTGCTTCTGTTGATGAACTTGAAATTATCCCTGGCGCTATTCAAGCAATGCAAAAATTATTCGAAGCAGGCTATCTCTTAATTGGCGTAACCAACCAACCCGATGTAGCTCGTGGAACTCAGGTCCGCCAAGCCGTTGAATTAATTAATTCAGCTATTATGGACAAAATGCCCATCAAAGAATTTTTTACCTGTTATCATGACGACCAAGACGGATGTACCTGCCGCAAACCAAAGCCAGGCTTAATTCTACAAGCTGCAGAAAAATATAACATTGACTTATCTCAAAGCTGGATGGTAGGGGATCGCTGGAAGGATATCGCCGCTGGTAAATCTGCTGGGGTAAGAACAATTTTCATTAATTATAATTATCAAGAGATATACCAAGGCGTCCCTGCTAATTATGTGATGAGCGATATGGTTGAGCTTTCTGGAATTATTTTAAACCCCCGTTTATCTCTGTTAATCTCTGGTTAAAAGATTTTCAAAAAGAGGCATAATGAATCAGCTTGATAATCTAAAAATAAAAATATTTGCCGATGGCGCAGATTTGTCAGCAATTCTTGAGCTTTATAAGAATAAATATATTCGAGGTTTTACGACAAATCCAACCTTAATGAACAAAAGCGGCATTACGGATTACGAGAAATTTTCTCGTGCCATGCTTGAGCATATTGCAGACCGCCCTATTTCGTTCGAAGTTTTTTCAGATGAATTTGACGAAATGGAAAGGCAAGCCCGCAAAATTGCAGGCTGGGGGAAAAATGTCTTTGTCAAAATCCCTGTCACCAACACACGCCGCGAATCTGCCGAGGGGCTGATTCGCCGATTGGCAGAATCAGGCATCCAGTTGAATGTGACTGCGCTGATGACGCTGGATCAGGTTCGGTTAACGTCATCCGCTTTGAAGAATTATGCTCCATCCTATATATCAGTATTTGCAGGGCGCATTGCAGATACAGGCGTTGACCCCATGCCCTTAATGAAGAATGCTGTGGAAATTATGTCATCGTATAATCAACAGGAATTAATTTGGGCAAGCCCTCGCGAGCTATTAAATATTTTCCATGCAGAACAAATTGGCTGCCATGTCATCACAGTGACTCACGATATTTTGAAGAAATTAAGTTTGCTTGGTAAATCATTGGACGAATACTCGCTGGACACAGTTAAGATGTTTCGCGAAGACGCAATAAAGGCGGGCTTTTCCCTTTAATAGTAAAATTACTCTACTCATATGAAAAAAATACAACGCTCTATTTTCCAGTTATTAAGTATTCAGCCCGGTGAAGAGCGCTTATTGGGGTTATTGCTGGGTTTATCTAGCTTGGTTAGTCTGGCGCGTTTATTCAACACCACAGCCTCCAGCACGCTTTTTCTTTCAACATTTGATGCATCTGTTCTTCCATATACATATATTTCTATGGCGGTCGTTGCGCCGCTGATTGGTTTCCTTAATACGCGCCTTGAAACGCGCGTTCCTTTTGCGCGTTTGCATTTATACAACATTATTGCCTATCTAACTATTTTGGGCGCTATTCGCCTTGCCATGTCACTAACCGATGCGGGCTGGCCCGTTTTCATTTACTTTATCTGGTCCGAGATAGGCTGGATATTGCTCAGCTTAATGTTGTGGGGTTTGGCGGGTCGTTTGCTAAATGTTCGTCAGGCAAAACGCCTTTTTGGCGTGATTGGTGCGGTCGGTGGTTTGGCAACAATTAGCGTAGGATTTTTTATCTCAGGCATTGTAAATGCGATTGATGTACCCAACTTGCTTTTACTCGTGATGATTGCCCTAGCGGGTGTGATTGGATTATTGATTACGATCGGGCGCCTCTATTCTGGAAATTTAGCTGATTCAGCATCCGAAGACGAATCGGACGCCTCAGCATCTTCCACCTGGCAGGTCCCGCGCCGTTATATTAACTTGATCATTGTCATGGCAATGGCGGCAGAGGCATCTTTCTATTTTGTAGACATGATATTCTACGATCAAATACAAATCCAGTTTTCATCCCAAGATGGTTTGGTGAACTATCCGTTAGGCGAGCTCCGCGTAGAAGAAAATATTATTCGTATTCCAGAATCGTCAGAAATAAAAGTAGCCAGCTTTTTAGGCAACTATCTTGCAGTGATGAATCTAATTGTCTTGGTTACCAATTTTTTCTTGGTAGCTCCGCTAATTAATAAATTAGGCGTGCGAGTTAGTCTGCTATTAATGCCTGTTCTGACCGCGTTGGTTGCATTAACTTTTGGCATTGGCAGCTTGTTTGATGCGCCTGCTCTGTTTCTGTTTCGAGTTGCAATATTCAATAGTATGCTGGATTGGATTTTACGAGATTCAATATCGCGCTCCTCAGTTCTTATTTTATACCAGCCATTGCCTCCCTCGGTGCGCACCAAAACACAAACCCAAATTGAAAGTATTGTCATGCCTTATGCCCAGGGCATAGCGGGTCTTGCTCTGGCTGGTTTAGGCGCGCTTGGATATGCCAGTGTGCAAATCAACTGGATATTAATAGTCATATTGTTTGGTTTAACCCTTGCCGCTTTTTCGCTGGGAAAATCCTATGCCCCTGTTCTGCTCGAAGTTTTATCAAAGCGCACGTTAAAATTGAATAATCAATCTTTGGTGTTGAACGATCCTGCATCTCGATCTATATTTTTACGCGAATTACAAAGCCCATATCCAGAAGCAGTAACCTATGCATTAAATACATTGGAAGAAATGGAGTATCCAATTCAGGATGAACTTCCAAAATTGTTAAATCACTCCGCGCCTGCGATTCGTCGTGATGCATTAATGAGGATTGCACGTTTGAAGCCGCAAGGTATGTATGATCTAGTCCGTAATGCATTGGCGGATGAGAAAGATGCTATTGTAAAAGCTGCAGGTGTTCATGCTCTTTCTGCTTTATCCGACGAATTAAGCTCTTCGAATATGGAATTGCATCTGGATGACACTACCCCGTCTATTTTTATCGGCTCAATGGCGAATCTGATCCGAAAAAATAATGATCGTAAAGATTTGACAGACCAATTGAATGCTCTCTTGGTATCACCTAAGGCATCAGAGCGTGGCGTTGGCTTGCAAATTGTCGCAGAGTTAGGCTATGTGGAAAAATATGCATCCATTGTCCGTGATGCTATGAAAGATACTGTAATAGAAGTGCGCAGCGCTGCCGTATGGACTGCCGTGCAGTTGAATCAAACTGATTTATGGGCTGCAGTTTTTGAATCCTTGAATGATGTGTATATTCGCGGTGCTGTTATGGTAGCATTACTTTCCAAAAAAGAAATAGTTTTTCCGCATATCCGTCAGTATTTATTATCCCCATCTATATCTCATACTGCGCGTGTTGCCTGTTTGCGTGTCTTGGGACGTTTGCAAAATTCTGATGCAGTTCCTGATTTACTGACGCATATGGAAAGTGCTAATGTGGAAGTAAGGCATGAAGCTCTATTTGCTTTGTTTCGCTGTCATTATCGGTTTGATGCTCGTAATCTCGAGCGTTTTAAAAAAGCGCTTTATTTGGAAATTGCAGACGCAATCCAAACAGCATCTTTGCAGGCTGAAGTAGAAGCAATCGACAATCCAATGCTCTTGTATGAAGCTTTGGATGTTTCATGGAAGCATCATCGTGAGCGGCTATTTTTAATTTTAAGGATGCTCTATGATCCATCCGTTATTCAAAGAGTTAGTGATAGCATCCTTGCAGGCTCTCGCGAAAAGAAGGCTTATGCAATTGAAGTATTGGATAATACACTGGCAGATGAATTCAAGCCGTTGATTTTTCCTTTACTTGAAGATGTCAGCATTGCGCAGCGGCTTGAGCTTTGGAATCGATCCTTTGGCTTACTTGGAATTTCAGATTTACAGAAAATCAATTTAATTTTGGACGCAAAAGCTGACTATAGTAAGGAATGCCTTACACCGTGGGTTAAAAGTTGTGTTATTCAAGCATTAATCAATGACCCGCGCTATAAAGAAAAAATAAGTATTTTGAGAGATGATAATGAACTGGTGCAGGATACATTAGTATGGGCGCAGGCATTTCTCTCTAAAACAAAGGAGAAGAAAATGCTCTCTATAATTGAACGTGTAATGATTTTAAAAACAGTTAGTATTTTTGGCGAGACCCCTGATTATTTACTGGCGGAAGTTGCTGATCTGCTTGACGAACAGAATATTAAAACTGGAGAGACCTTTATTACAAAAGGCGATTCTGCTACTTGTATGTATATTATCGTGAGTGGAGAAGTGAGTATTCATGATGGTGATCGTGAATTTGACCGCCTTGGAGCGCGAGATATTGTCGGCGAAATGGCATTGCTTGATTTGTCAACGCGTTCTGCATCTGCAACAACTCGTGCGCAAACCTATTTGCTAAAACTGGATCGCGCGCCCTTGTTCGAGTTGATTGCCGATCGTGCCGAAGTGGCGCAGGGAATTATCCGTGTTTTGGCTGGAAGATTAAGAGAAGTAATGAGTTCGATTACAAAATAGAGTTAATCTAAATACCTTGCTGCGAGATCGAAGCAAGGTATTGAATTTTGCTAACTGGCAATGTCATAATGATTATATTGCCAAATGATTTATTATTAGAGTTTTTGCATGGTAACCAATAAAAAACTAAAAAAAGTTAAACCGAATCCTATTAAACTTAAAGATATTCATTACCTTTTGCACTATTGAGATATATATGAAGACAAAACAAAAACCCGAAAAAATAGCTAAGAAATCGCTTGCGCCTAAAATTAAAAAGACTGCTTCGAAAAAAATACCCAAAGCAGTTTCTGGCATAGGTTTAAAGCTGTCAAAGACTATAGACTCGAAGCCTATTTCGATTAAAGACGAGCTAAAACAGCGCAATAAAGAATTAGCCGTTATCAATAAAGTTCAAGTTGGGCTGGTTGCACAAATGGATATACAAGCACTTTTTGATCTTGTAGGCGGCATGATCAAAGATGCGTTTAATGCACAATCTGTTGGTTTGGCTACCTACGAACGCGAATCTAACTTAATTAATTGGCGTTATATTATCGAAAAGGGGAAAAGGCTGTTTCAAGACCCTGTTCAACTTAGCGATAAAGGCTTTTCTTCGCAAGTGATTCGTACTCGTAAAGCGATCATGATCAATCGAGATTTTGAAAAACAAGCAGCTAAAGTAGGTGCTTTGGCTGTAAAAGGTGGCAGTAAAACAGCGAAATCTGCCATTTACGTTCCGCTTGTGATTGGGAAGGATGCGCGTGGATTGATCTCTATTCAAAATGTAGATCATGAAAATGCTTTTACTGAATCTGATTTTCACTTACTAGGTACGCTAGCTAGCAGTTTAAGTGTAGCTTTTGAAAATGCCCGCTTATTTAGTGAAACGCAGCGCCTTATGAAAGAGACCGAACAACGCGCAATTGAACTTGCGATTATTAATAGCGTACAAGAAGGGTTGTCTGCTGACATGGAGCTGCAGGCAGTCTATGATTTGGTCGGAGATAAGATTCGGGATATTTTTGATGCGCAGGTCGTTTTGATCGCTACTTTTAACCACAAAACAGACCAAGAATTTTTCGATTATGTCATTGAGAAAGGGGAGCGTTTTTTCATAGGACCTCGTCCATTAGATAAGATTCGATATCATATTATTAATACACAGCAACTCTTGCTGATCAATGAAAACTTTGAAGAGGGCTTAACGGCAATTGGTGCGAAGCCAAATGTTGCTCCTGGAACAGAGGCTCCCAAATCTGTATTATATGTACCTTTGATTGTCGAAAAAATGGTTAGTGGCTATATCAGCTTACAGAATATTGATCGCGAACATGCTTTTAGTGATGGTGATGTACGCTTGCTTTCTACACTGGCTCACTCAATGAGTGCAGCGTTTGAAAATACGCGCTTGTTTGACGAGACTCAACGGCTGCTTAAAGAAGAAAAAAAACGTGCTGAAGAACTTGCCATCATCAATAGCGTTCAAGAAGGATTGGCATCAAAGCTTGAATTGCAGGAGATGGCTGACTTATTAGGCAAGAAGATCAGTGAGATATTTGATTCGCAGGAAATGAGCATTCGTATTATTGATCACACATCAAAAACAGTACGGTTTCCTTACATGATTGATGGAGGAAAAAGACTCTTTGTTGATCCAATTCCGTTGGGTCCCGGGTTTACTGGCGAAATTGTACGTACACAACAAACCTTGTTGGTAAACACAAATTTGGATGAAGTCAGCAAGGCTCTCGGTAGTTTTACGATTGGCGAAGAACCTGTGCCGTCTCTTTCGTTTTTAGGCATTCCAGTGCTTGTGGACGAGCAAGTGATCGGCGTTATTACACTTGAAAATAAAAAAGAAAATGCTTTCAGCGATTCAGATGTAAGTCTTTTGACAACTCTTGCAAACAGCATGGGTGTTGCTTTGGAAAAAGCTCGGCTGTTTGATGAGACTCAGCGGCGCGCCAGAGAGACTGCTGCATTGGCAGAAGTAGGACGGGATATCTCGTCTACTTTGGATTTTTCGATTGTGATGGAGCGTATTGCCCGCCATGCCCGCGAATTATTATATGGAGATAGCAGCGCCATTTATTTACCAGATGAAACTGGCAAAAAAATCAATCCGATCGTGGCATTAGGCGAAGCTGCCGATGAGATTAAAAACTTCTCAGTGATAATCGGCAGCGGCATTATTGGCTCAGTGGCTCAACTGGGTAAAGCTGAATTTATAAATGATACCAACCATGATCCGCGTGCTCGCATCATTCCAGGTACTGAAACAAAAAGTGAAGAACGATTAATGGCTGTGCCTTTACTGGCGGATTCGATAGTAAAAGGGATGATGGTGGTTTGGCGGACAGGTGGTAAGCCTTTTGATGCTGCTGAGATGGAGTTTTTGATTGGATTGTCTCAACAGGCGACGGTCGCAATTGAAAATGCACGCTTGTTCTCAGAGTCAGAACAACGAGCAGCTGAATTAAGCACCATCAATATGGTCAGCGAAGCTTTGGTGAACGAAGTGGACACAAGCTCTTTGATTACTTTAGTGGGCACATTAATTCGTCAGACTTTCAGCGCCGATATTGCTTATATTGCTTTACTTGATAAACAGCAAGGGAAAATTAATTTTCCATATGAATATGGTCAGCAATACCCGCCAATGAACGAAGGGGAAGGGTTGACGGGGAAAATCATTAAAACTGGTATGCCCTTGCTGATGAATGAGGATTTGGACACCCAGAGCAAGGCAATGGGTGTGAATAAAATTGGACGAGATGCACTTTCGTATTTGGGTGTGCCGATTTTGTCTGGCGGTGAATCTATTGGCGTCATTAGTGTTCAAAGTGTTAGCCAAGAAGGCATGTTTGATAAAGATGATCAGCGTTTGTTAAGTACGATTGCTGCAAATGTAGGCACTGCACTTGAAAATGCACGCTTGTTTGATGCTGCACGTGAAGCCCGCGCCGCGGCTGAAGCCGCTAACGAAGCCAAAAGTTCATTTCTTGCAAATATGAGTCACGAAATTCGAACACCGCTCCATGCCGTGATTGGGATGAGTGGTTTATTGCTTGATACAAATTTAAACCCTGAACAAAAAGATTATGCAGAAACAATTCGTAATTCGGGTGATGGGCTTCTTTCGATCATTAACGATATTTTGGATTTTTCCAAGATTGAAGCCGGCAGGATGGATATTGAGTCTCAGCCTTTTGATTTACGCGAATGTATCGAATCGGCACTGGACCTTATCACTGCGCGAGCCGTTGAAAAAGGAATTGATACTGCTTATATTTTGGACGACTCGGTCCCTACAGTAATTAAAAGTGACTTGACGAGATTGCGCCAGATATTATTGAATTTGTTTAGTAATGCTGTGAAATTTACCGAAAGGGGTGAAGTTGTTTTGCGGGTTACCGCCAAGGTGCTTTCGGTAAAACAAGTTGAATTAACCTTTGCAGTGCATGATACCGGGATTGGTATGTCAGCAGATGGAATGAAACATCTTTTTCAATCTTTTTCGCAAGCTGATGCATCCACGACCAGAAAATATGGCGGCACTGGTTTGGGACTGGCAATTAGCAAACGCCTGACTGAAATGATGGGCGGCATGATGAAGGCAGAAAGCGCAGGGTTGGGTAAAGGTTCGATCATTACCTTTACTATTCAGGTTGAGCCTGCTGACATGCCCGAGTTAAAGAAAAGTGAAATGGGTAGTATCCAGCCTGTCTTGAGTCAGAAGCGGATTTTAATTGTAGATGATAATGAAACCAATCGACGAATCCTTGCTACGCAAACATCCAAATGGGGTATGACTTCTCGTGATACGCAATCGCCGCTTGAGGCAGTTCAATGGATTCAAAGCGGAGAGAAATTTGACCTGGCTATTTTGGATATGCACATGCCAGAAATGGACGGGCTTGCGTTGGCGGGTGAAATTCGAAAATCAAATACAATTTTGCCTTTGGTGTTGTTTAGTTCATTGGGGCGGCGTGAAATTGGCGATGAAAATAATTTATTTAGCGCATATTTAAGCAAGCCAATTAAGCAATCTCAATTGTTTGATGCAATTGCTTCAATATTTATGGATATTTCTAGCCGCGGTGAAAAACGCGCATCCGACCGATTCAAAATTGATCAGACGATGGCTTCTCAGAACCCTCTCAAAATTTTGGTGGCAGAGGATAATGCTGTCAATCAAAAATTAGCAATGCGTTTGCTGCAGCAAATGGGATATCGAGCAGATGTTGCGTCAAATGGTATTGAAACCATTGGTTCGCTTGAAAGACAAAGTTATGATGTTGTTTTAATGGATGTGCAAATGCCTGAAATGGATGGATTGGAGGCAACGCGCCAAATTAGGAAGAATGATAAATTGAAACAGCCACATATTATTGCTATGACTGCTAATGCAATGTACGGTGATCGTGAAATGTGCCTTGCGGCGGGTATGAATGACTATATTACAAAGCCAATTCGGGTTGAAGAGTTAGTAAATGCTTTGAAAAATATCAATCGCAAGATGGAGAATAATTAATGTTTAAACGAATATGCCTGCCTGTACTAATTGTTCTATCAGTAATTATTACTGCTTGCGCTGAAAAAAGTACGCCAACCCCTGTGCCGGTAAATGATTTGCTTGCGAAAATTCTTGCGCGAGGGACAATTGTCATTGCCACTGACTCTGAATATCCTCCGCAGTCGGTGAGTGTGCCGGGTGCAAAGCGACTTGAAAATACAAAATGCTCACAAAACGAATCTACAGCCAATCAATTTACAGGTTTTGATGTGGATTCAGCCATTGAGATCGCAACTAGGCTTGGTGTGGAAGCGTGTTTTGTAACGCCGCAATGGAGCCAGCTTATTTCTGGAAATTGGGATGATCGCTGGGATATAAGCATCGGCTCTATGGCTATCACCGAAGAACGTATGAAGGCGCTTTATTTTACCCAGCCCTATTATTCAACCCCTGCTTCTATCTTTGTGCATAAAGATAATACAACATTTTCAACTCCTGCAGATTTGTCTGGTAAGCGCGTAGGAGCTTGTACTGGTTGTGGATATGAGGATTATCTGCGCGGCAAATTGGTGATGCCTAATAATCCGATAGAGTATGTTGTTATAGATGCTGAAATTGTTGGTTATCAAATTGACCTGCCCGCGCTGGAGGATTTGGCGATTGGCGATGGCGTTAATGTAGATGGTGTTTTGACTGGCCAGCCTACTGGCTTGGAAGCAATCAAAAACGGATTGCCGATCAAGCTGTTGGGGGACCCGGTTTATTTTGAATATCTTGCGGCTGCGGTGGATAAAAAGAGCGGTCTGGACTCTTTAGGGTTGGCGGTGCGCATCACAGAAATTATTAGAGAAATGCACACAGATGGCGCGCTCGTAGAGATTTCTATGAAATATTACGATGTAGATTATGCAACGATTGCCAGTCAATTTGACGTTAAGCCTTTAGGTCAATTACCTTAAGGTAATTGTATAAATGAAATTGTATTGGAGCAATATAGCATGAGTTTTTGGAAGAGGAGTCTGACAGCGCGGCTGGCGGGTTTTTTCCTGCTGTTATCTTTAGTGACGGTCAGTCTTGTTGGTTATATTGCTTTTCGCCGCGCGCGTGAGGCGCTTTTGCAATCGGTTGTAGATCGTCTTGAAACCGTAGCCACTCTTAAAGAAGATGAATTCAGCCGTTGGGTGGATGATCAGCGGCGTAATCTGGTTTTTATTGTTTGGCTTCCTGAGGTTCGCGCACAGGTGGGTATACTCGCAAATCATGAAGAAAGCGATGCGGAATATCAAGGGGCATATAACGCGCTCTCTGAATATTTAGAATATGTAGTTACAAGCGGATTTGATTCGGCTGAGTATCTGATCCTTGACCTTGAAGGTAATGCGATTGTTTCAACCAATAAAGAGCATGAAGGTTTAACCTACGCTGATACTCCTTATTTTATTAACGGGCAGGATCGTTTGGTGGAATATATATATACAGCGCCTGATACGGGGGAGCCTGCTATTACGATTTCTAATCCTTTTTTTGATGATAAGGGGCGTCGCGTAGGGGTTTTAGTGACTCATCTCGATTTGGCGCGCATCGACCGTCTGGTGCAGGAAAATGTAGAAGTAGGTAAAACGAGCGAATCGTATCTCGTAGATAAAAATCATGTGCTTGTGTCTGCTGAATTTTTGCTTAACCAGCAGGATTACCCGGATGGCGTTCACTCCATAGGCATTGAGAATGCACTACAAGGTAAAGATGGTTTTAACCTATATGATAACTATGCAGGTGTGCCTGTTATTGGTGTATACCGCTGGGTGGATGACCAAGAAGTTGCTTTACTGGCAGAGATTAGTCAGGATGAAGCGTTTGCGCCTGCACGCTCGCTTGCGTACAGTACTCTTTTGATCGGTTTTATTTCTGCTTTGTTATTAACTTTTGCTTCGTATTTATTTGCACGGCAGATCGCTATTCCTATTTTGGCGATCACTCATACCGCCATTCAAGTGGCGGGCGGAGATCTAACCAAAAGTGCGCCTGTTATGACGCAGGATGAGGTTGGTATTCTAGCGCAGGCATTTAACAAGATGACGGCTCAATTACGTACGTTTTATGAAAATCTTGAAGAACAGGTGCGTGAGCGTACTGCGGCTTTAACCAATGCCTATCAGGAGCTTCAACTAGAAGTAATTGAGCGTACTCGTATAGAAGAAAGTCTGCTTGAGCAAAATGAGTACCTTGAAGTATTGTATAAAAATGTAACCGAACTTTCTGTTGAGCTTGATATTTCACGTTTGCTTCAAACAATCGTTGAAAGAGCTGTTTCTTTGTTAAATGCCAGTGATGGTGAATTTGCCATTTACGATGATAAACAAAAGTTTTTGGAAATCGTCGTTAGTTACAACACCAAAAAAATAAATCAAAATGCTGGATATACCGGTACACGCCTTGCTATTGGAGAAGGCGCAATGGGACATGTCGCTAAAACATTACTACCCATAATCGTTGAAGATTATTCAACCTGGACGGGTCGTTCGCTTCAGTATCAAGCCGATTCCTTGCACGGCATGATCGCGGCTCCTTTGATCGTAAGCGGGCATTTGGTGGGCGCTATCACCATTGCAGATTCGGATCCGCTGCGCCGATTTACAGACATAGATACTCGTAAGTTAAACCTGTTCACTCAGCAAGCCGCCGTTGCAGTTGAAAATGCGCGTTTGTTTAATGAATTACAACGTGCCCGTCACGAGGCAGAGGCGGCAACTTCTGCGAAGAGTGATTTCTTGGCGACAATGAGCCATGAAATCCGCACGCCTATGAATGGCATTATCGGCATGACAGGCTTATTACTGGAAACGCAACTTTCGCACGAACAACAGGATTTTACTGAGACCATTCGTAATAGCGGCGAAACTCTGTTGACAATTATTAATGATATTCTAGACTTTAGCAAAATCGAATCAGGTAAGCTCGAACTGGAATATCAGCCATTTGTCATTCGTGACTGTGTTGAAAGCGCGCTGGATTTGGTGGCGCATCATGCTGCCCAACATCATCTTGACCTAGCTTTTCTTTTGGATGATGATTTGCCGCTGGCTATATATGGCGATGTAACACGTGTGCGGCAGATTTTGTTAAATCTATTAAGCAACGCTGTCAAATTTACTGAAAGCGGTGAAGTGGTTGTGAGAGTCATGGGTGATAAGGAGATGGAGAAAAACGGTCTGCATAATTTTATTCAGTTTGAGGTGCGCGATACAGGTATTGGAATTCCCAAAGACCGCACGGATCGCCTCTTTGAATCATTCTCGCAAGTAGACGCATCTACAACCCGAAAATATGGCGGTACAGGTTTGGGATTAGTAATCAGCAAACGACTTACAGAGATCATGGGTGGCGAAATTTGGGTAGAGAGTGATGGAATTGCCGGCAAAGGCACAACTTTCCGTTTTAGGATTGCGGCTGAGCCAGCATTGATAAATGAACCCCGCGCGCAACAGCCCGATTCAGATTTAATATTACAAGGCAAGCGTCTCCTGATTGTGGATGACAATGAAACCAGTCGTCGCGTAATGCGTTCGCAAATTGAAAAGTGGGGCATGATCGCGCAGGACACTGAACATCCTCGTGAAGCGCTGGGTAAAATAGAGCGCGGCGAAAAATTCGATCTTTTTATTCTAGATATGTTTATGCCAGATATTAATGGAGTTACACTCGCCCGTGAAATTCACAAACACAATCCTGGAGTTCCCATCATTTTGTTTTCATCCTTGAGGCAAAATGAGATGGATTCGGGTAAGGAGCTTTTTGATGCTTATCTATCGAAGCCGCTTAAACAATCGCTCCTTTTCGATGCTTTGATCGGGCTCTTCGATAAGGACCATACTACCCTGCAAACGCTTCCGTCAACGCCTGCGCTGGATTCTTCTATGGGCGTTAGGCATCCGCTCAAGATTTTATTGGCAGAAGATAATTTAGTGAATCAAAAATTAGCCTCGAAAATTCTAGAACAAATGGGATATCAAATTGAGATTGCCTCAAATGGACTAGAAGCGTTGGCATTTTGCGCGCATCAATTGTACGATGTTGTTTTGATGGATGTGCAAATGCCAGAAATGGACGGACTGGAAGCAACTCGTCAGATCCGTTTGAGCTCATCTATTAAACAGCCGCAAATTATCGCCATGACCGCCAATGCCATGCAAGGAGACCGTGAAATGTGTCTCGCCGCTGGAATGAATGATTACATCAGTAAGCCAATTCGAATTAATGAGTTGGTCACCGCTTTGGAAAAAGTCAGAATATTGGACTGAACATTATTATTGGAGCCCTTAATGTCTTCTCAAATTGATATGAATACCTTTAATGACCTTAAAGATGCGACCGGAGCAGATTTCATCAGTGAATTAATTGATACATTCCTTGATGATGCCCCCAGTTTGATTCAACAAATGCAAGATGCGCTTGCAAAAACAGATGTGGATAGTTTCCGCCGCGCGGCGCATTCAATGAAATCCAATGCTGCTACTTTTGGCGCCATGGAACTTTCTGCCCAGGCGAAGGAATTGGAAAGCATAGCGCGCGGCAATAATCTTGTAGTGGGTAATAAGATTCAGGTTATGAACGAAACCTTAAGTCGCGTAGCCAGCGACTTAAATGCTTTGAAATAATAAGGAAAATAAAATGGTCATAGCATCAGAACCTGCCCGTTTATTGGTTGTAGACGATAATAAAGTTAATCGCATGGTGCTCTCGCGTAGTCTTGAGCAACAAGGGCATAAAGTGGAAACTGCCAACGATGGCAAGGAAGGCTTAGAGAAGATTCGCACAGGTTCATTTGATCTTGTTTTGCTGGATATTGAAATGCCAGAGATGAATGGTTTTGAAGTGTTAGAAGCCTGTTTGAAAGACGTAGGTTTGCGCCAAATCCCCATTATTATGACTTCTGCCATGGATGAGTTGGATGCTGTGGTTAAATGCGTAGAACTTGGCGCAGAGGATTACTTAACCAAGCCTGTGAACGCGATTTTATTGCGCGCGCGCGTAAATGCCAGTCTGGAAAAGAAACGACTGCGCGATGAGCAAAGAAAATTATTTCGTACATTTGCCACCGAGGAAGTTGCTGAAGAGTTATTACGGGATGGTTTCTCTTTAGGGGGCAAGTATGTTAATGCTTCTATTATGTTCACTGATATTCGATCTTTTACTACACTCGCAGAATCTCAGGATCCATCTGAAACAATTGATTTGCTTAATAATTATTTTGCATTAATGTTCGACGCAATCAATCATAACGGCGGGGCGGTTAATCAAATGGTGGGGGATGGGCTGATGGCGGTCTTTGGTGCGCCAAAGTTTTATGAAAATCATCGTGAGCGTGCTGTGCGCGCAGGCATTGAAATGCTCAAGCAATTAAAAGTTTTTAATGCCCAATTGAGCGCGCAGGGTAAATCTCATATTCAAATTGGGGTTGGTATTGCTTCTGGGAAGATGATCGCAGGGTATACGGGCACACAAGCGCGCGCTATTTATACTTGTATTGGTGATACGGTCAATCTTGCCTCACGTATGGAAAGCCATACCAAAATAGCATTACGCCCATTTTTGATCGATGAAGATACGCGCAATGGCTTGCCCGCTGACTTTACCGTAGAAGATCTGGGTCCTGTTTTGTTTCGGGGGAAAAATCAGCCGGTTAATATTTTTGCAGTGCTTTAGAGCAGGCGGCTGCGAGCGCGGCTGTTTCTCACTAGGAATAATATTAATAATCCCGCTAGAAGGCAAAGAATACCCAGACAGGGAAGCCAGTAATTTGCAGCACTTTGCTCTTTAATGAAAGGAATATTTGTTGGGGTGATTGTAGAAGTTGGGGTATCTATACTGGCATGCGTTGGTGTTTGTGTTGCGGCACTTGTCAATGTAGAAGCTTGAGTGATGGTGATGTTTGAGGAAGTTGGGGAAAACGTTAGTGTGGGAAAAGGTTGATTAAACGGCGACCAGCCTGAAGCGGAGTTTGGAGCGGGGTTTGGGGGTGGTGATGGAATGTTTAATAATGCGGCATCCAGTTGAATTAATCCAAATCCAGTTGAAGTATCATAACCTGCCGCGCCCAGATCGAGCGCAGTGCTTTCTAATCGTGTTTGAATTGCGGATGGCGATGAAATATAATTTCTTAAGATTGCCGCTGCGCCTGCTACATATGCGGCAGACATGGAAGTGCCTGTGTTGTTTCCGTATGTGCCGCCTAGCCTAGTGGAATAAATATTAACGCCAGGTGCTACTACATCTAACTCTGTGCCGTAGTTTGAACTGCCGTAGCGCGCGTTTGCCGAGTCTGTTGCGCCGACTGCAATGACATTTGAATATGCAGCGGGGTATCGGACAGCTCCGTTATCATTGCCTGCTGCGGCAACAATCGTTACGCCTTGTCCGTAGGCATAATTAATTGCGTTTTGAAGAGTGATCGAAGGAGAAGTGCTGCCCAAACTTAGGTTAATAATTTGTGCGCCGCTATCTGCCGCCCAGATGATTCCATTGGCGGCGTTTGCAAATGTGCCCCCGCCGCCAGAATTTAACACTTTTACTGGCATAATTTTTGCGCCCCAACTTACACCGCTGACCCCAAAGCCGTTGTTACTGGATGCGGCGGCAATGCCTGCTACATGCGTTCCATGCCCAAAATCATCTTGTGCATTATCGTCGTTGTTTACAAAATCCTTTCCTTTGCCTAAAACGCCGCCGACAATTTTCCCGGCAAGGTCTGGATGATTAATATCCACGCCCGAATCTATAATAGCAATGATGACGCTGTTGGAACCCGTAGAAATATCCCAACCTTGCGGCGCACGGATGTTGGCCAAGCCATATTGAGATGGGTAGGATGTGTCGTTGGGGAGGGTGTCTAGCGCTTGAAGATAATAATTCGGCTCCACATAAACGACACCGCTTTTATTGCGCATTTCGGCAATAAAAGCTTCCACTGTTCCATAGGGAATTTTGAGGCGTATAACATCTAGTTCTTCTATTTCATCAATTATTTCTCCGCCTAATAATTTCATATCTGCGTTCAAGCTTTCTTTTGCGCGTGTAGAGTGGAAGCGGATTAATACTTCGTCATTTACATATTCATCAGATATAAAAACGGGTTGATTTTTTTTAGCGATAAATTCAGTGGGGGTAAGGCTGGGAATTGCTGTTGAAGTGGCAGTCTCTGTACTTGTCGCGCTTGCGGTAGCTGTTTCTGTCTCAGTTTCCACATCTTGGGCGGGTTCATTTGTGGCAGGCGGCTCGTCCTGTCCGTGCACGATCGGGGCGGATGAAAACATCCATGCGAAGATGGTTAAGATTAAGGTAAGTGACGTAAGGATTTTTTTAACCTGCATGGGTTAGATTATACATTAGAGACAAGCTGTAAAATTTAGCAGGTGTATAATATTTAAAAATACATTCTGGAGACCTTATGACCACCATTGACTTGACCATTCACAAAGATCGCCGCGCGCGCGCCATTCAACGAGCAAAGGAGCGCAATATTATTATTCCCACTTACGCGCAGATGAAGGACCCTTCTAAAATCCCTGCAAAAATAAAAGCGGATTTAAAGAATATTGGGCTGTGGGATATTGATCCGCGCAATTTGTTTCGGATCAACTGGCATAACCAACCCAGCGCTTCAGGCGGGACGTTTGGCGGGGTCAACACCATTGAGCTGCCCTCCTCACTGACGGGTGTGCCGGCGCGTATTATTGCCTTGGTGGGCAAGTGGTTTCCTACCGGGGCGCATAAAGTGGGCGCGGCGTTCAGTTGTTTGGTGCCGCGCCTAGTGACTGGTCAGTTTGACCCAACTACTCAAAAGGCAGTCTGGCCCTCTACGGGAAATTACTGCCGAGGCGGCGCGTATGATTCGGCGTTGTTGGGATGCGAATCGATTGCGATTTTGCCCGAGGGCATGTCTCAGGAAAGATTCGAGTGGCTAGCAAAAGTAGCAGGAGAAACGATTAAAACCCCGGGTTCAGAATCGAACGTTAAAGAAATCTTCGACAAATGCTGGGAGTTGAAAAAATCTGGACAAGATTTAATGATCTTCAATCAATTTGAAGAATTTGGAAATTATTTATGGCATTACGAAGTGACCGGTCACGCCATGGCAGAGGCATTAAAGCAGGCAATGCGACCCAAAGACCGTTTCCGCGGCATGGCATCTGCTACGGGTTCAGCTGGTACCATTGCCAGCGGAGATTATCTAAAGCAGATTTTCCCTGAAAGTAAAATTGTGGCGAGTGAAGCTTTGCAATGCCCAACCTTACTTGAAAATGGATTCGGCGCACATCGCATTGAAGGCATCGGTGATAAACATGTGCCGTGGGTACACAACGTTAAGAATACCGATATTGTGACAGCCATTGACGATAACGCCGTGGTCAACATTGCGCGTCTATTCAATGAAGAAAATGGACGCGCTTACCTTGCGGAAAAGGGCGTTTCCGAATCCTTAATCTCTAATCTCGATTTATTGGGTTTCTCTGGTATTTCTAACGTGCTTTCTTGTATCAAGACTGCAAAATATTATGAGATGGATGAGAACGATGTGATGATCACCATGCTGACCGATTCGATGGATTTATATCGTTCGCGTTTGCATGAGATGCACGCAGAATTTGGCGAATATACCGAGCAAAATGCCGCCGCAGATTTTGCGCGCTACCTGCATGGACAATCCACCGATAACATGCTCGAACTGCGTTACAACGACCGCCGCCGTGTGCATAACCTAAAATACTATACTTGGGTAGAACAACAAGGGCGCACCTATGAAGAGATTCAAAATCAATGGTATCAGCCCGATTATTGGAACGAGGTGCAGGCGCAGGCAGATGAAATTGATGAGTTGATCGTGGCATTTAACAGAGAAGTGGGACTGGGGTAACCATGAAACGAATCGGAATCCTAACTGGTGGCGGTGACGCCCCGGGCTTAAACGCAGTTATCCGCGCGGTAGTGAAGACGGCACTTTTCGTCTACGACTGCAAAGTGTTCGGCATCAAAGACGGATACGATGGCTTTTTAACAGAAGATGGAATCATTCCGTTGGGCATAGAGTCAGTGCGCGGAATTTTGCCGCGCGGCGGCACCATCTTGGGCGCGGCGAATCGCGGAAACCCTTACGCGCGTAAAGTGATACGGGATGGCAAAGAGATCACCATTGATGTTTCAGATGAAATTGTCAAAGGGATTGAAAAACAAAAACTAGATGCCTTGCTAGTCTTGGGCGGGGATGGCACGCTAAAGATCGCGCATGAACTTGCTCAAAAAGGTGTACCCATTATTGGCGTGCCAAAAACAATTGATAACGACATTGGCGGCACAGAAGCTACCTTTGGGTTTGATACCGCGCTCAATATCGCATCTGAGGCGATTGATCGTTTGCATACCACCGCCGAGTCTCATCATCGCGCCATGATTTTGGAATTAATGGGACGTGATGCGGGCTTTATCACATTGCATGCAGGTATCGCGGGCGGAACAGATGTGATACTGATTCCAGAGATTCCGTTCAAGTTTGAGAGTGTGCTTGCCAAAGTGCGCGAACGTGTAGCGAAAGGTTATAACTTTAGCATCTTGGCTGTTTCAGAGGGCGCAAAATCACAAGATGGCGGGCAGGTTTTTTCGCGCAAAGGCGATGAAGTGTATGTGCCGCGTCTTGGTGGGATCGGGCAAAAAATCGGTGAGTATATTGAACAACACGGCTTCGAATCGCGCGTGACTGTGCTCGGTCATTTACAACGCGGCGGTACGCCCACCGCCTTTGACCGTTTTCTTGCCACTCGTTACGGCGCAGCAGCAGTTCGCTTGGCGGCGCGCGGCGGCTTTGATCGCATGGTAGCCTTGCAAGCTGGCGTCATTACGGATATTTCCCTGGTAGAAGCGACTTCTACACTTAAACGTGTTAACCCCAAGGATGAGGCTGTACTCACCGCCCGCGGCATGGGCATCTCGTTTGGCGATGAATAAAATTCAAATCTAAACATCACGATGTTTGCAAGCGTACAAAATCCTCTTCCCAAATCCGCAGGATTTGGGAAGAGGAAGGGTGGGGCAGAATCCACAACGCCACCCTTGCGGATGGCGTTGGTGGTGCGCTGTGGCGTCCTTTAGATCTTGAGGAGGGATGCCACAGCGCTGGGGTGTTTACTACTTTTCATAATAGACATCACCTCCTCCTTTCGATAGGATGGCAAAATTGTTGGCTTGCCCCCCGAATAATAAGTGTAGTATTACACACCTCAAATTGAATGTCAATGGCTTGGCTTTATTTTCTAAGCTGTTTGTAATAATTAAAAACTGTGAATATTTGATAGCAATTGAGAGCATCTGTCAGCCAACCCTTGATATGCTACACTGAAATCTAATAAAGGAGCAGTGTTATGAAAACCACAAATGCAAATAAACTTTGGATAACCGCCATTTTCCTCGGCTGGCTATTAGACTTTCTCTTTTGGAAGCAAGCCCCTGGTATCAACTTCGCTATTTTTTCAACCTTCTGCCTGATTGCCGGTTTATATCTTTTACTTGGCGAGGGACTAAAGCCTGCGCCCGCCAGCTTGATATTGCTTCCGCTTTTTGTTTTCTTCGCTGTTAGTTCCTTTGTGCGCGCAGAGCCTATGACTACATTTCTTTCAGTTGTATTCACCTTGTTTACCTTAGGTGTCTTAGCAGTGACATACCTCGGCGGCAAGTGGATTCAATATAACATTTTGAATTACATTGTTAATTTTATAAATTTAATCGGCAGTATGATCGCACGTCCCATCACTTATGGTGTAGAAGTTCGCAATACTCAAACCGAGAGCGGCGAGAAAAAATCGAGAATCAATATTGGTCCCGTCTTGCGCGGTGTGATCATTGCCTTGCCCATTGTTGCCATCTTCGCATCTCTGCTCGCCTCAGCAGATGTGGTCTTTGATCAAAAATTAGCGAATTTTATTGAATTATTTAAATTAGAAAACCTGCCAGAATATATTTTCCGTCTTATTTATATTCTTGGGGTTGCTTATGCCTTGGCGGGGACTTTCCTGCATTCTGCAACTCAATCTAAAGACGAAAAAATGATCGGCGAAGAAAAACCACTTATCCCAGCATTTCTCGGCTTTATCGAATCATATATTGTTTTAAGCAGCGTTGTATTTCTTTTTGCCATGTTCGTGATCGTTCAATTTCAATACTTCTTTGGCGGTCACACAAACATTCGCATTGAGGGCTTCACCTATTCAGAATATGCGCGGCGCGGCTTTGGAGAATTGGTAGCAGTCGCATTTTTCTCCCTGCTTATGTTGCTTAGCTTAAGCGCCGTCACACGCCGCGAAACAGAATCGCAAAGAAAAATATATTCTGGCTTGGGGGTTGCCTTGGTTGCCCTCGTGTTGGTCATGCTTGTTTCGGCGTTTCAACGTCTCGGCTTGTATGAAGCGGTTTACGGCTTCTCGCGTCTGCGCACCTATACTCACGTCTTCCTCATTTGGATCGGCTTACTTTTAATAGCAGTGATTGCATTAGAGATCACAAGAAAAGAGCGTACGTTTGGATTCGCGATGCTGGTTGCTTCGTTTGGATTTGCTGTTTCTCTTACTTTATTAAATGTGGATCAATTTATCGTAGATCAAAATATTGCTCGTGAACTGCGCGGCCAGCAAGAACAAGTAGATGATTTTTATAATCGTGCCGATTTAGATTCTCAATACTTTGTGCAACTCTCCGATGATGCGATTCCCGCCATCTCCGCCGCGTATCAGACTCAGTCTTTGCCTGATTCTGTCCGAGAGAAGTTAGGCGCATCTTTGGCTTGTCTGCGCTATACCCGCCAAGAGGATCGCCCGCTCGAATGGCAATCTTTCCACCTTTCGCGTTTCTACGCCGATAAAGAACTCGTCAGCCTAAAAAAAGATTTGGATCAATATAAAATTGATTCATCTGACTGGCCCATCATAGTATCATCGCCTGCTGGAAACGATTTTTCTTGCTCATCAGATTTTTTTGATTAGCTTATTCTAAAATAAAAGCCGCCAAGAAAAACTCTTGGCGGCTTTTATTTTCAATCTCTGTACATCAAGGTTAATATAAAGTTTATATCAACCGATCACCTTCATTAATTACCGAATCTTGCCGATAATGACAGCCCCTGCTCTGACGATTATGCCGCGCCGCCTGCGCCACTATCAGAGCCACTTCAACTGCATTGCGTAAGCCGATCAGCCCATCGTTGATTTTTGTGCTTCGATAAAAAGTCTCAATTTCATTCTGCAAATGACGCAATTCGCGAATAGCGCGCGATAAACGGTCTGCACTACGCACCAAGCCCACATAATGCCACATAATATTTTGAATGGTTTGCATATCACCCTGTATCAGCGCAGGGTCAGCATCTGATGTGAGTGCGCTTTCGTCCCAGGGCGGAACATTGTCGCGTCCCGGTAAATTTTTGGGCGGGTTGTTGTTGAGCACATCTTCAATCTGGCGTGCGGCGCGGTCTCCCCATACCAAACCTTCCAGCAAGGATGTGGATGCGAGTCTATTGGCGCCGTGCAAGCCGGTGCAGCTCACTTCGCCCACGGCATATAAATTTTCGATCGTTGTCTGTCCCCATTCATTCACCCATACACCTCCGCAAAAATAATGCGCGGCAGGTACCACTGGGATTGGTTCGCGCGTTATATCAATGCCTACTTTTTTACAAGCCGCATAAATATTTGGGAATCTTTCTTGGATTGCACTGGCTTCCATGTGTGAGCCAATATCCAATAGCACATGCGAAAACCCATTGGTTTCCATTTGATGATGAATAGCGCGCGCCACTACATCGCGCGGCGCAAGGTCTTTCCATTGAGGGGAGTAATCTTCCATAAAGGCACGCCCGTTTGGCGTGAGCAGTGCGCCGCCCTCGCCGCGTACTGCCTCAGAGATAAGGAATCCCTCTGCGCCCGGAACAGCCAGCGCTGTTGGGTGAAATTGAACATACTCTGCGTTGCTAATGCGCGCACCTGCGCGATAAGCCATTGCTAAGCCGTCTCCGCGTGCCCCGCGCGGGTTGGTGGTATTGCGAAAGATTCTTCCTAAGCCGCCAGTGGCTAATATAGTTGCAGAAGCAAGCGTACGATGCACAAGCCCGCCACTGCGATCAAACACATAAGCGCCGTAACAGCTCACTGGTTGGTAAGCCGCTAACGGGTCACGTGCATGATGTGGATAGGTAATTAAATCTACAGCTGTTGCGTTGGTGAACCATTCAATATTAGGCTTTTTCTTGAGCGCCGCAATCAATCCTTTGCTGATCGCCGCGCCTGTGCCGTCGCCCACATGTAAAATTCTGCGCACCGAATGTGCGGCTTCTTGACCATATGCTAATTTGCCCGGACCATCCTCGTCAAAGTGAACACCGGATGTTTCTACTAAAATTTCCTGCAACAAGCGCGGACCTTCTTCTGCCAAGATGCGCGCCGCAGATGGCAAGCTCGCGCCGGCGCCTGCTTCTAAAATATCCTTTACCAATAGCTCTGCGCTATCACCCACCCCGCGGTGAATGATACCGCCTTGCGCCCAATTCGTATTGGATTCATGTGCATCAGGATCGCGTGTGATAATCGTAATACGCCGCTTGGGGTTTTCCGCCAAACGCAATGCCGCAGTTGCACCTGCAATTCCCGTGCCTATAATAAGTACGTCAGTTTGAATCATTTTTATAGATGGCTTGATTTTTGAATTCGATAAAAGGACTTCATAATTCATCCTTCAGCATTCATAATTTTCTTTTACCCAATTTTTATCATTCTGTCCACGGCTATAAAAGCCTTTGCGCGAATTTCTTCTGGGATTTCGATTACGTAGCGCGTCTGTTTCAACGCCTCCAGCGTATCTTCCATAGTGATCGTATTCATGTGCGGACAGCGCACGGTGCATAATCTCAGCATTTCTTTATCAGGGTTTTCGGCGGCGATATTATCACCCATGGAGCACTCTGTCAGAATTAAATAATGCGGCGCTTTGGTCTCTTTCACATAGCGGATCATTGCTGTCGTACTGCCAGAATAATCCGAAGCCTCAACCACCGCCGGACTACATTCAGGATGTGCGAGAATAATCACATCAGGAAATTGTTCGCGCACATTTTTGATATCTTGTACAGTGAATTTATCATGTACTTCACAGCGTCCGTTCCAGCCCACCATTTGATAATCTAATGTGGTATCAAATTGCAAATTGCCCATTCCTTGAGTAGGAAAGATCACATGCTTGCCTGTTTCGCGCGCTACATTGCCCGCCAGGTACTCATCAGGTAAAAAGATAATAGTGTCTGTTTTTAGCGATTCCACAACTGCCTTGGCGTTGCCCGATGTACAGCAAATATCAGATTCCGCTTTTACATCTGCGTACGTGTTGATATAAGTTACTACAGGTACACCAGGGAATTTTTTCTTTAAGGCGCGCACATCATCTGCCGTAATACTTGCCGCCAATGAACAACCCGCTTTGGCAGAAGGCACCAAAACGGTTTTACTCGGGTTTAAAATTTTGGCGGTTTCTGCCATAAATTTTACACCGCAAAAAACAATAATATCCTTCTCAGTCTGTGCGGCTTTACGGCTTAGCTCTAGTGAGTCGCCCACAAAGTCAGGGATCGAATTGAACAAAGCGGGTTCCATATAATTATGTCCAAGGATGACTGCGTTTCGTTCTTTTTTCAAACGATTAATCTCAACCGCAAGCTCTGCCTTGATGCGCAGTTCAACATCTGGAACAACTCGTTCCAATTTTAATTTCATACTTTGGTACATTTCTTCAGTATTCATCAATTCCTCATTTTGCATTTGAACCGCAGGCTATTCAAATGCCAGAAGCAAGCTTCTTATTTTAAATTATTTTATCCATTGCAAACTTACATCAAACACTTTTGCCGAGTGTGTCAACGCGCCCGATGAAATATAGTCTACACCTGTTTCAGCAATTTGACGAACAGTCTCCAATGTTACATTGCCCGATGCCTCAAGCTTTGCTTTACCATTCGTAAGCTTCACAGCTTCTTTCATCATTTCATTAGACATATTGTCTAGCAAGATTCTTTCGATGCCCAATCCCAGCGCGATTTTAACATCCTGCACGCTACGCGCCTCAACTTCAATCTGGATTCCGTTTCCTGATTCTTTTGCGAGGCGGACGGCTTCTTCCATTCCGCCTGCAAAGTCAATGTGATTATCTTTGATCAAAATCATGTCATATAAACCAATGCGATGATTTTGCCCGCCGCCGCGTAGTACCGCCAATTTATCAGCCGCACGCAGTCCCGGCGCAGTTTTGCGTGTGTCTAGAATAACCGCCTTTGTGCCAGCGACAGCATCCACAAATTGGCGCGTCAGTGTGGCGATGCCAGACATGCGCCCAAGAAAATTAAGCGCGGTTCGTTCGCCAGTTAGTAAAGCGCGCGCTGGTCCTTCTATTGTTGCCAGCAACTGACGATCTTGTACGCGAGCGCCTTCTTCTATCTGAGAGGCAAAGGCGACGCGAACGTCAACGAGACTGAAGCAAGCCTCGGCTACGTCGAGACCGGCTATGATTCCACTTTGTTTGGCAATGATCTGCCCGCGCATAGTCGCATCTTCAGACACAATACTATTCGTGGTTACATCGCCCGTGCGGATATCTTCATCCAGCGCGCGTTGAATTGACGTTAGAATTTCGGGAGAGATATTTTGCATTTGTTAATGTATTGTGGAATTAATTCCGCATTACGAGATTTTAAATGGATTGAAATCTGTTTCTCTATCATAATAATCTTCGTTTTCAACGCGCTTCAAATAGTTAACCACAAGATAAGTAACTGGCGTCATCAGAACCTCAATTAATACTTTGAAGACATAGCTGGTTAGCATCAGTGGTAGAAAAATCTCGGCAGGGAATACGTTGAAAAGAATCGCGATGCCGTAAAAGCCAACCGAGTCGATCAACTCGCCAATCAGGGTACTGCCAATGGTGCGCGCCCATAACTTTTTGCCTTGCATGACAATTTTCATTTTGGCGAGTGTGAACGAGTTGGTGAATTCTCCCAGCCAATAGGCGGCGAGGCTGGCGATCACAATGCCGCCTGTGCTCATGCCGCCAAGAATGGCAGAGTAAGCGTTATCGCCTGCATATCCTTGCCAAGAAGATTCGCCGGGTAAATTTTGCACTGCCCAAAATACGCCTGCGCTTAATGCGAGACATGCAAACCCAGTCCAAATCACGCGCCGTGAATTTTTATAGCCATATACTTCAGTGAGAATATCACCGAAGATATAACTAAGCGGGAAAAGAATCGTGCCCGCATCAAAGATAGCTGGCAGGCTAAATAAGCTAAAGCCGAGATCAATGATCTTTGCAGATGAAGCCACATTGCTGACTATCAATACAGTGACGAATATGGCCATGACGAGGTCGAGATATTTATATTGACGCATGAGTTAACCTTTTTTGGCGATTTGCTTTAGGTGAGCATTGTACTTTATTAAACAAGGCAGGTCACGTATATGATCTGCCTTGTTTAATAAATTGTAAGTGTTATAAAAGAGAGATTCTTTATTTACTGCACAACCCCCTAAATTTTGTCTATGATTAATAATCTAGATTCGTCAATAAACTCCATAAAATCTGTTTTGGTTGCATAATTAAAAGATGGAACCCCAAATGAAGTTGCATTTAGGATTAAGAAAGGTTTGTCTGCGCCTGTTTCCCAAAAGACAAGCAGGGGGTTGTTTGAAGAAATAGCTAGGACAAAAATTTTTCCTGAGGGGTGAATTGCAATAGATGCGACGCGGAAGGGATAATCGGCGGGCACAGTCAGCATTTCATTTGTGAGTTGGATTTCACGGGCTTTCTTTCCTGTTTCTGTGTCCCAGAATTGCATTAATTTATATGCGCCTAATTCATCTGTCAAAACAATCTGTTTTCCATCAGGGAAGAATTTTAAATTAACGGCTACAAAGCGCTCTATGGTAAGTGTGTGTAAAACAAAGGGCCTTTCGACGTCAAAAATAAATACGCTAGGGTTGCGTTCTCCTGCTGCTGCAAGGAGTTTGCCGTCAGCGCTTACATCCCAAACCATCGTGCTATTTCCGGGGGCGTCATAGCCTTGAATACGCTTTAGTGTGGCTAAGTTGTATAAATCTAAACCAGTTCTTGATGGGATGAGAGCCCGCTCGCCATCTGGTAACACAAAGATTTTTTTGTCTAAACAGCAATATAACTCGGCTTTTTTGATTTCACTGTTGCTCTCTAAATCAAAGATTGTTAAATTTCCTTGCCCAATAACTAAAAATTTATTGTCTTTCAAAAATGCTCCATCGCTCCATGATTCTTTTCCAGTCGCAAGTATAGATTGAGCAGGTTTGCCGTTGCCATTAATACCAATAATGGAGAAATTGTGTCCTTCAACAAATGCCATCAGACTCAGGTCTGCGGAAAAAGCCCAGGGTGGTTTGCGTGGACCCGATGCCGCAATTTTGAATATTGGGGGAGATCCGTCTTTTGTCAAACTTTGCAAAGGACGAATTTCGGCGATATTATCTAACGTAAGAGCAAGTAAATTTAAAACAGGCGTATTTATGTATATTGGATAATTTGGCGTTGGTGACGGGCGTGGCGTACTGGTGGCTGTTTGGGTGGAAATGCTTGTATTTGCGGGCGAGTTATTGGCTGTAGGGGATATTTGTTGGGTAGCGGCAACTGCTGGAGCACATGCGGAAAATAATATTATCCCTAGAATAAATTTAATACTATGTTTCATGCTTTATTTCCTTCATGAGTTGACTTATCAATTATTTTTTGAGCATATACTTTTTAATTTTACTATAACCCATGCTGAATTGCGATCACAGCGGCTTGCGTTCTGTCTGATACGCTCAGCTTTTCCAAAATTCCGCTGACGTGGTTTCTGACCGTCCCTTCGGATAGATGTAATTGCTTCGCAATATCGCTGTTGTTGAACCCTTTGGCGATTAAGCGCAGAACATCCAGTTCGCGTTCGGTTAATTTTTCAGTCAATAAAGATGTGGGTTGCTTTTGGTTGGTGACAACTTGATTCATTAGCTTGCCCGCTACGTTGGGGTCAACAAAAAACTTGCCATCCATTGTCCCGCGAATGGCTTCTATAATTTTTTGGCGCGATGTATCTTTGAGCAAATAGCCCGACGCCCCTGCGCGGATAGCGTCAAAAACCCACTCGTCGTCATCATAGGTGGTGAGTACAAGGATTTTGATGTGAGGGAATTTTGCGCGAATCTGACGGGTAGCTTCGATGCCATTTGTGCCGGGCATTTTTAAATCCATCAAAATAATGTCAGGTTGTTTTTGGGTGGCGAGTTCGATAGCCTCGGCGCCGTCGCAGGCAGAGCCAACGATTTGAAAGTCTTGCTCAAGCTTGAGCAGCATTTCAAGCCCGTCGCGGATTACAGCTTGGTCGTCACAGAGTAGGATTTTCATCGGATTAAACCTTTTAGAGACTATTTCTTTAAGATTTTTTTAACACAAAGAACACGAAGGAAAACCTTTAAAAGCACTACGAACTATACAGCATTTTTGAAGGAACGCTCAAAAAATCTCTGTTTATCCCCGTTTATCATGGTTAATTAGACTTATGAAACACTCTCATGAGATCTGTCAGGTCTTTTCTTGAAATTATATCTTCAACACCACCTTCGTCCCTTTTCCCTTTTCACTTTCAATCTTCAATTCTCCTCCTGCAAGTTCGGCGCGTTCGTGCATACCAACCAAGCCGAAGTGACCACTGGGCTCTTTGGATTTTGTGTCAAAGCCGATGCCGTCATCTTCAACGGTTAATGTGATCTGCTCATTGCTGGTAAGTTGTACATTAAAGTTTTTTGCGCGGGCATGATTGACGATATTTTCTATCGCCTCTTGGGCAATGCGATAGATGGTTTGCTCCACGTCTGGGCTGAGAGAGGGCAGGGGATTTTTAAGATCAAGTTTCAGATTAAGGTTGAAGCGGGATGCGGCAGATTCAGCGGCGCGTTGGATGGCGAGCCCGAGCCCCATATCTTCCAGCGCGTTGGCGCGCAAGGCTTTGAGGGCGCGGCGTGTTTCATCTATGCCTTGACGAGTTGACTCTAGCGATCTGTCGATGAGTTCGCGGGTCTTTTCTTTGTCAATATCAAAATATGCTTTTGCGGTTTCTAGTGAAACAGAAAGTGCAGTAAGAGAATGCGCCAGCGTGTCATGTAATTCACGCGCTAGGCGATTGCGTTCGCGGCTTACGGTGAGTTGTTCTAAGGTAGATGCATAATGTGCCAGATTAGAATTTGCCTTGCTTAATGATTCACCCTGTTGACGTAATTGTGTGACTAGTAAGTTGATAAAAATTCCCAGCGCAACAAAGCTGATTGAGCGAATAATAGCGATAAAAATAAAGACCACAAGATTTTGATATTCAAATGCGCTTGCGAAGATGAGTCCAAGCTCAAGTACAGCGGTTGCAATGCTAAAGAGAACAATATGCCCCATGCGATATGCCCATGCGACCAGCGCCAGCGCGACAAATAAAACAGGCAGTTGCCGCAGCGCCATGCCCTCTGCGTTTGCCAATGGACCTGGCGGGAAGCGCGGCACAACCAAGACGTTGATCAGAATCGGCACGGAGCTGATCATCAATAGCAAAACAGGATAATAATATTTGCCAAGTTTTTGTTGAATCCAATTCCAATAGGTGATGGCGAGAAAAAGTACGGCTACTGAAAGATTAGAAAAATAATATAAAAATATGGGAAATAACCCGCGCACACCTTGCGGCGGCGGATTGATCGGTTGAAAACCTTGATTGGATGGGGGCGCATTATGACCTAATAGTCGTTGCATTTGCGGCGTGTACAAGACAAAATCCATCACCAGCATGGCAAGTAAAAAGCCGATCCAGATCCACGCGGCGATTCGTAAAATGCGTGTTGAGTTTTGTGATGTTTGCATGGGTAAATCTTATCACGAAGGTAAGCGTGAGTATCGTGCTTGCAGTCATGAGTATCCTAAATGACCCATGACAATTGTCATGGGTGAGGATGCGAGACTTCATTGATGAAAATGAGAAATAGTGACTACCTGCACTCTTGATGATTTGGGGAAAACTATAAGATTAGCAATGTACCAAAGAAGAGTATCTCCGTTCATCAAGGTTAAAAAGGAATCAAAAATGATAACCCTCAAGAAAAATATTTTTCCTTATGTCAGCATTGCAACTATTCTTATTGCTGCAATCACAATTCTTTCGCTTGGATTGCATCTCTACAATATCCAATCTATCGGCGATGCGAATGCATACTACACCGCCGCTGTGAAATCCATGCTGCAATCGTGGAGCAATTTCTTTTTCATTGCGGCAGAGCCTGGCGGTTCTGTCAGCGTGGATAAGCCTCCGCTGGGATTATGGATCGAAGCCGTGTTCGCATATTTTCTCGGCGTGAGCGGCTTTAGCGTTTCATTGCCCAATATTCTTGCGGGCGTGCTGGGCGTGCCTCTTTTATATTATCTCGTCAAAAAACACCTTGGCGAACTTGCAGGTTTAACTGCCGCCTTGGCAATGTCGCTTACGCCCGTTTATGTTGCCACCAATCGCAATAACACCATGGATGGCATGTTAGTCTTTACTTTGTTGCTTGCGGCTTGGGCATTTATTCAAGCAAGTGAAACTGGAAAACTTCGTTGGGTTTTGCTTGGCGCGTTTATTGTTGGGCTAGGTTTCAATATCAAAATGTCACAGGCGCTTTTGCCTTTACCTGCATTTTACGCTTTATACTTTTTGGGTTCAAAAGAAAATTGGCTTCGTAAAATTTTCCACCTTGGCATCGCAACAGTTTTGTTAATAGCAGTTTCACTTTCTTGGGCAGTTGTGGTTGATCTTGTGCCCGCTGACTCGCGCCCTTATGTTGGCTCAAGTCAAGATAATTCTGTGATGAGTCTGATTCTCGAACATAATGGAGGATCCCGACTCGTAGGCGGCAGCGCACCCAATGGAAATGCTCAACCCGATGGGCAGAATCCTGCTCAAGGGCAAGCGCCTCTTTCTGTGCCTCAGCCTGCCCAGCCATCTGATTCATCATCTCAGCCTCAACCTGGTCTGCGCAACGCACCTCCGCCCGAAGCAATTACTGCCTGTGCAAACTCAGCGCAAGGTTCAGCCTGTTCATTTTCTTTGCCTAATGGAAACACTATTAATGGAAGTTGCATCACGCCTCCAAATATTGCTCAATTGGCATGTGCGCCTCAAGGCATGATTCCTCAAAATGGGCAGAGTCAACCTAACGGCAGCGGTTCTCCATTCAGCCAAGAGACAGGCTCGCCAAGCGTACTGCGCTTCTTTACTCAGCCGTTATCCAAGCAAATGTCTTGGTTGTTACCGTTTGCGCTAATCAGCATTCTGCTGGCTTTATTTGCTGCGCGCATTAAATTGCCCGTTGAATCTGGCATTCATAAGGTGCTGATTATTTGGGGCGGCTGGCTAATAACGTGTATTATCTTCTTTAGCATGGTCTCTGGAATTTTTCACGCTTACTATGCCATTATGCTTGCACCGCCTTTAGGTGGGTAGTTGGACTGGGCTTTGCTCAATTGTGGGCATGGGGTCAAGAAAAGAGATGGGCTAATGTTGCATTGATCATCTCAGCAGTTGTTACTTTTGCCTTTCAGATTTTTGCTAGTTATCAATACGGCGAAAAATCACTGTGGATGATCGTTGCTGGAATTTTATTGTTGGCAGGTATTGTACTGATGTTCATTAGCAAGCGCAGTGCTTATGTATTAATATTATCTGCCATGTTAATCATCCCTGCGTATTGGACAGTGATGACGACGGTTGCCAGTCCCGATCAAAATTTACCCACTGCTTATAACGGTGGCAATCAGCAAGACGGACGTGCTCGTCAGCAAGATGGCGGGCGTAACTCGAATGTGAATCCAGAGTTAATTACGTACTTGCAAGCCAATACTCAAGACGTGGAATATCTTGTGGCTGTGCCTTCTTCGATGCAAGGCTCGCCTATGGTGATCGCAACGGGACGCCCAGTGTTGTTGATGGGTGGCTTCGGCGGGCAGGATGATGTGGTAGATTCTGGCGATCTTGCTCAAATGATTGCGAATCACGAATTGCGTTATGTGCTCTATGGCGGCGAGCGCGGCAATAAGCAAGAGATTGCCGCTTGGCTGAAAACTTCTTGCGCAGTTGTGCCGGAGTTTGCTAGTGTGAGCGCCGGGCGGCAAGCGCCTCCAGCGCAGAATCAAAGTGATGGACAGAATCAGCCTAAGGGTCAGCAAGAGGTGTTGGTGTTGTATCTTTGTCAATGAATGTCTATCAGCAAGATGATAGACTCCAAAATTGTTGAATGATCCAAATGGAGAATCTTATGTTGAAATATAAAGTTTTTGTGATGTTGATGATTGTTGCAGTAATACTCTCTGCGTGTTTGTTGCCGTCTGCTGCTGCGCCTGAGGGGCAGGGCGCGCCTAATGGACAGAATCAGTCTCCAGCGAATCAAGGAGGCGGGGCTTCATCTAATGATGCACAGAGTCAGCCATCTTCCTCTGCTCCTGTTGTAAGTGATGCGGCGCATACATCTGATGTGGATTTGACTCATCTTGAAGTAGGTGATGGTAAGTATTCGACATCTCCGCAAATTGGGTATGTCTATAGCTGTATGACTTCTTTCAATGGCGGCGGCGCACAGGGGACAGGTAATTGGATGAACGGTGATGGCACATGGGATGCGACAAAGAAGGCAGTGATAGATGGTTCTGTGAATTGGTCCCATTCTTTTATTGTGACGCTACAAGGCAGTGAACGTGTGTTTGTTGGGAACGATCTGCCAAACCATCCAACTGGAAATTATCCTGTTTCTTCAAGCGATGATGCATATGCATATGATCGCAATCCCAATTCAATTCGTGAGCAATCTGTTTCTTTTAATTTGCCAGCAATTCCTACTGCGGCAAACCAACCCAATTGCATAGGCGGTGAAGTGGGTATTATGCTTTCGGGTGTGGTGATATTTAGCGCCTTTGATTCAGAGGGTCGTGATGCAGCTGCGCATGAGGTGCAGGATAGTTGTGATGGTCATCCGCAAGTTTCAGGGTTCTATCATTATCATAATTTGAGTGATTGTTTTGAAGACACAGAAACAGGTCATTCAGCGTTGATGGGTTATGCTTTTGATGGATATGGTATTTATGGCTATTATGATATTGATGGAACAGAAGTGACCAACGAAGATTTGGATGTTTGTCATGGTCACAGTCATATGATCGAATGGGATGAGCAAATGATCGAAATGTATCATTATCATGCTACGCACGAGTTTCCGTATGTAGTTGGTTGTTTCCATGGTACGCCTTCAATTCGCGGGCTTTCCAATCAAGGCGGCGGGCAGCCAACGAGCACTGAGCAAGGCCAGCCTCAATCTGGTGGTCAACCAACGGGCGGGGGGCAGGGGCAGCCTCCTCAAGAAGCGTTTACAGCATGTAATGGTTTATCGGAAGGAGCATCCTGTTCGGTGAACACCCCCATTGGCTCAATAGCAGGCTTATGTAGAATAACACCTGCGTCAAGTCAACTTGCATGTGTACCAGCCGGCGGTCCGCCCCCATAAATTTGCAGATCACGTTGTTATAAGAGTATTTTGTGTTTAAAAGGCAAACCGCTTTCAAGTCTGCCCAGACTCGAAAGCGGCTCACACAGGAGAATGTAATTCCTATTATAGTTGGCAACTTAAGAAATGCCTGAATTTTTGTTAAGGATAAGATGAGAAAATTATCGGTGATTTAACCTGTCTCTGTAGTGCGTTTCATCAACCAGTTGATCGCCTGTAAAAAAAGTTGTTGATACGACTTATGCTCCCATACTTCACGAAAATGACCTGGTGCAAGGTGAGCCACGCGTCCCAGTCCTTCAACTTTGCTCCAAACCATAGGATATACCACGCCGCGGTCAAATGCTGCCATGTGAACTTGAGTATCTGACATATGCGTTTCCATATAGAATTCATCGTGGATGGTGAAGGCTTCAATGCCTTGCGTTATAGGATGTTCTCCGAAAACAGGGCAAACAGTGAAGGTAAACGCTGGGGGATGCGAAACAAAGACTCCGCCGATCAGTTCACCCAGCGCCGCGTCTGATTGCCCCATTACAGTTGCCGAGTGAGCCGCCAAAAGTGCGCCGCCTTTACGAACCCAGTTTGCCAAGCCATTAATTTGGGCGTTATTGAGTTTTTCTGGAGTAGTGTCGTTATAGCCATCGCGATGTGCAGAAAAGCAGGTGTAACTGATCACTACATCATAATTACTCTTTTCAAGGTCTAGCAGAATATCCAGATCGTAAGTAGATTCAACTTGAAAGCCATGCGGCTCTAGCACAGCTTTCATGGCACTAGCGAAACCGTCAAAATCATGCCATAGCCCGCCAAGCAGAATGAGCGCCCTTTTTTTATTTTTAGTCATATATCAATTCCTTTACCAGTTGATTGGTTGTGCGTTGTAATCCATGTAGATAGTATCATCCAGATTCCATTTTTTCATAGACAGATTGAAAATCCCTTCAGCCGCTTCATCCGCGTGGATATCTGCATCGGCTCCGCCCATCTCTGTCCGCATCCAGCCGGGGTGGACAGCCAAGATTTTGAAGCCGTGCGGCTTGAGATGATTTTGCAGGATCTTGGATTGCATATTCAGCGCCGCCTTGGACATGCTGTAGGCAAATTCCGATTCGCGCCAGCAATTGGTGATACTACCGGCTTCGGAAGAAATATTGATAATAAGTTTATGCTCGCCTTTTTCTAGCAAAGGTAGAAATTGTTGCACCATGCGCAGTGGACCAAAGGTATTTACATCCAGCGTTTCAAAAAGCGGATGATTTGAAAGGTCAAGCTCGAGCAGCGGCGCGCGTGTTTCCAGCATTACGCCCGCGTTGTTAATAAGAATATCTAGATGGAGTGCTGACCTTGAAAAAAGTTTTGCAGCGTATTTAACAGAATCTAAATTTGTAACATCAAGGGGAATTTGCGTGAGAGTCTGCGGAAAAGATTTTGCTAAATCATTTAGTTCATTGCTAGGTTGATAGTGACCCGCAAAGACACGCGTTCCCGCGCGAAGAAACTTTTGAGCCAACGAAAACCCGAGTCCTTTTCCTGCGCCAGTAATGAAGACAGTTTTAATCATATGTAATTTCCTTTTCAAGGTAAATTATAGCTTGTGTATTTGGATACTTCAAAATATTCTCTCTATTATTAATAAATATCAAAACCTAGACCATGATTTAACGTTGAATTACAATATCTTTAATCAAAACTTTTTAATATTTCGTCAACTTAGTTTTCCTTGGAGTAAATCACTATATGAATAATTCGTATCAAGTTTTTATTGACGGTGTCTGGCGTGAAGGCTCGGATGGTACAAAAGTTTCGGTCGTCAACCCTGCCACCGAAGAAACCTTTGCCGAAGTAAGTTGGGGCACAGCAGAGGATGCCAATTTGGCGTTGGAAGCAGCTCAACGGGCGCTTTCTGGTGAGTGGTCTACTTGGACTCCGACTCGCAGGGGTCGTTTTCTTTCATCTGTAGCAGCAGCTGTCCGGCGAAATAGTTCAGAACTCGCTTTGCTTTTAACGAATGAGCAAGGAAAACCGCTTAATCAAGCCTCTTCCGAGGTTGAGGACGCGGCACGTTATCTGGAATATTTTGGCGGATTGGCAGATAAATTAACAGGCATGACGATTGATCTTGGAAAAGGTCAACTTGATTATGTTCTGCGTGAGCCGTTGGGGGTTACAGTTCACATCGCACCGTGGAACTATCCGCTGGATATTTTTTGCCGCAGCGTTGCACCGGCTTTGGCAGCGGGCAACACCTGTGTGGTCAAGCCTGCGCCTGAAATATCCCTCGTCACACTTGCGCTCGCGAGTTTATTTCAAGAAGAAGGTATTCCAGCTGGCGTGCTAAATGTAATTCCTGGCGGGCCGCAGCTTGGAAAGGTTTTGACCGAAGATTCGCGTGTGCGCGGTATTGTCTTCACCGGATCTGTTGCTACGGGGCGGGCTGTGCTCGAAGCTGCGGCGCGCAACATCACGCCGGTGATTTCGATGGAACTCGGTGGAAAAGCCGCCGCGCTGGTATTCGTCAAAGACGCGACGGAATTGGATGGACCTGTCGGCAATGCGGCGGGAACGCTCGCATGGAATGCAGGACAATCATGTGGTCAGCGCTCACGCTGGTATGTGCGTCGCGATCTTTACGGGCCCTTCCTTGAACAATTAGCTGTGCGCGTTCGTAATCTCAAACCTGGTCCGGGTACTCAACCTGGAGTTAATCTTGGTCCATTAGCATCGAAAAGACATTACGAGAAAGTCATGAGCTATATCCAAGTGGGCATTGAAGAGGGTGCTCGATTAATTGCTGGTGGTGGCAGACCCGAAGGATTCGATGAGCGTGGATATTTCATCGCCCCAACTGTTTTTGCAGACTGTCACAACGGCATGCGCATTGTTGACGAAGAAATTTTCGGGCCCGTCATTACAGTTATTCCGGTCGATAGTATTGATGAAGCTGTTGCTTTTGCCAATGATAATTCTTTCGGACTTTCAGCAGAGATATGGACTAGAGATTTGACAACAGCCCATACGCTCGCTTCCAAGCTGGATGTTGGTCATGTCACGATAAACGGTTCTGCCGCCTTTGGCTTTGAAGTTCCATTCGGTGGTGTCAAGCTCAGCGGTCTTGGACGTGAGGGCGGTCCTGAAGCAGTCTTAGCCTACACGCGTCTGAAGAATGTTTGGGTCAATCTCAATAAATAAAGGATAGATTATTATGAATAAAGCATTAAAAGCTCCCGCCACTGCTGCTGAATGTGCAGACGAAGAAGCATCATTCGTTCTTGAAGGCTTGACCGCCGTAGACGCCAAGGGGATCGGTTTATCAATACTTGAGCTGGCATCAAGTTTAGTTCCAGGCAGGCCAGTGGCTATTCAACTAGAAACCGACGAACACCCATTATTTGTTTATTTCATGGATGGAACTGGCGCTGGCAACGTGGATTGGATCACCAAGAAAAAGAATGTGACCAGAAAATTTGATCGCAGTTCGTGGAGAGTTCGGTTGGAATTCCTTGAACGTAATGCCGACTTTCAGAGCGAGACCGGACTTGACCCCGAATTGTTCCGCGCTGAAGGCGGTGCTGTGCCTTTGAATGTTCGCGGCAAAGGGCGCGTGGGTACCTTAATTGTCTCAGGCCTCCAGGGGTGGGAGGATCACGCCCTTGCAGTTCGAGGCTTGGAACAGTGGCTTGCCTTATAAAAAAAATTTAGAGACATGAAGTACAAAACACACAGATTTCAATCGACGCGGGTGATGCTTTGCGTTATTTCTGCAACAAGTTGCGCGTCTGATAAATTGCAGCTGCTTCACGTACCAAACTTGCGCATTCCGGCGCATGATAGTATGTCTCTAATAATTCAGCCAAAGCTGCCAATTCAGCGTGAGTAGCCCGCCCAGGGCGCAGAATGTTGTACATCCGCAGCACTTCGGCATTAGGAACAGCAGTCAATTCGGCGGCGCGAATCAGGTTTGATGCTTGTTGTGGGTAACCTGCTTGCCGTGCTACTTCGGCTTGCGCCCGCAAAGTATCAGCGCTGATCTGGAAATCCGTCATTGATAATTCGCCGGCTCGTGCGGTTTCAGCAGTAATATCTGCGAGACGGCGCCCGCTGGCTGCTTGTAATATTTCGGCGGCGCTCTCACTTAAGGGGTATTTTAAAGTTCGTGTTGACATAGCATAGTTCCTTATAAATCTGGTTCCCAATCAAAACGCATTTCCATTGGCGGCTGGTCAAGTATCTGCTCTGTTTCGTGGCGGTGTAATAACGCAGTTTTGACAATGAGCCTTAATCGTGCCCAGTTGTCAACTTGAACAGGAACTGGCGTGGTGGTCTTGCCAAGCGCATAACGAGCAGCATTAACCCCGATGGCTCGATAAGCTTCTAAAGTCAGGCTTGGTGATTGGGGAAACAATTCCAAATTACTGAGCCGAGCTAAACCACGTTTGTGAATAACCGTGGTTCCCCGCGATTGGATGCCAATCGCTATGCCGGAGCTGCTAAGTTGTGCGCCTATATGCCCAATGGCGGCACAGTCTGAAGTGTGATAAACCTTTATTACTCGTGCAATCAAACCCTCGCTCGCAATGCCAGTGAGAATTGCTTCCAATACTTCCTCGTGGTCGAGTCCATTAATCGTTCGAATTAACTCAGTGCCAAAGGCTGGACCAACCGCTACAATAACTTCGAGGTTTGTGCCTGCCTGCGCCGGACCGAGTTCTGCGAGGCGCGGACATGGTGCCCCTATCTGGTCAGCAATAAAATCGCGTGGAGATTTAACCGACGGCAGATTTTGAATTTCATGCCAACGTTCTGTGCTCATGCGATAACCAGTGCCGGGGCCCGTGTAATTATTGACATCATTGATCGCACTTTGGACTTTGAAGTTTCGATCAAAAATCGCGGAGGTTTGCAGGTAATCACCAGCCACACGCTGACGCCCCATCTCCAATAAGTTGGAAGCTACTTTTTCAAAGCCACGCACTTGTAAGGCACGCACCACGGTCAGGATGTTTTGCTCGCTGGGCAAAAATTTATCGGCGGCGGCGAGGTCGGCAACCACGTCCCGCACGGGCATGTTTTCGCTCCCGTGGGCGAGAACAGCTGCTTCCACTTCCGCATCGGTTATGGCTGGAAATCCCAACTCAGCGTAGACTGCTTGAATAGCACGCGCAGCCTCCGTGCGTATGTCCAAAGCTTCTTTTTCAGAAATGGGATGATTGCCGCCATCTATTTGCATATCGCGTTGCAGAACGTTGTAATCATCAAAATCATCGGCGTCGAAATTACCGCCGCCGAACAGGTTTTCACGCCGGGGCATGGCGCTATAACCTGAGGTAATAAAATCGGTGCCAGGTATAAATTGCAGCATGAGCTTGGCGGCTTTGCGGATATCAGAATGTGAGGCTAGTGCATCGTTACCAGAGGCAACCTCCAACCCTAGCATCGTAGCCAGCAGATTCTCAGCTAGCACAGCACGCACTCCACCAGGTAGTGACTCAGGTAGGGCGATGCAAGAAATGGAACCGTTTTGCACACCCTGACTTCCAGCTCCGCGCGTCACGATCAAACAGCGTGCTTCGAGATACAACATTGAATATCCCTGTGCGTGACCCATGAGCGCTTCTGACCCAGTCCCTGACGTGAAGCGGATCTTGACTCCGCGTGAGGCGTATGCCGCCGAAAGAAAAGCTTTCGACCACGGGGTATCGTCGCCATCCACGAAGGTACCTTCGGTGCCATAAACCGAGAGTGTCTCGGCGTAAGTAGTGAGACCTTTCATCGCCAATTCCAACCCCAGCGATTCTTCGACTGCACATTGTGTTAGGACCCCGCCTCTCCCTGTTTGACTGCCAACTAAAATAGCCAATGCACTGAATGGCGCGTAACGTGCCACACCTACTGTGGTCTCAATTTCGGCAAACCCGCGCAAGGCTGCTTCCGCTGCATCTGCGGCAAGGAGTGCAGGATGCTCACGCCGGTTAGTGACATGTGCCTGATTGGCTGGTGTACGACGAGCTCTCATTTTACCCAACCCCATCATCATTTCGAGGACGTTCATATGTCGAATAATGTCTACAAGCTTGGCTGGCGTACAACCACTTGCGAGGCGCAGAAGCTCGGCGCGCGGTACATTGATATCTACCAGCTTCCGAGCTAGGTCAATGGATGGGGTGGCCATTGCAACCTCGGCTGTGGCAAGATCGATGCCGTGATCCGCGATGAAGTAATCCAAAATATCAAACTCGGCTCGGGGTCGTCCATCTAGCTCTATCACGCGGCCTGCTTCGATACGCAGGCTGGGTTGAGGGTCAGCGGGACTATCAGCCACAATCAGGCCGGCTTCAGGCCACGGTTCAACAAATGTCTCGCGATTGATGTCGCGTTGTTCGAGTAATTGAAAGCGGCGGGATATTGTCATGAGTAACCTCTACACTAGATGATAAAGCTATAAGCGATTGTATTCGGTTGAACTACCTTTGGGCTAAGTAAGAGGGAAATTATGATAGTTTACCGAGTTAGCCAACCGCCATCTACTGGGATAATTGAGCCGTTCATATAATCAGATGCAGAGGAGGCGAGAAAGACAACCGCGCCCATCAAGTCAGCGGGTTTACCCCAACGTCCGGCTGGAATACGCTCAAGGATGGCAGGAGCACGATCAGGATCGGTACGCAGGGCGGCAGTATTATCTGTTGCCATATAACCGGGTGCAATGGCATTGACATTGAGTCCTTTAGGTGCCAGTTCATTTGCCATGAGGCGAGTTATACCCGCCAGCCCGCTTTTCGCGGCGGCGTAAGATACCACGCGGATGCCGCCCTGAAAGGAAAGCATCGAGGCGATATTGATGATCTTGCCCTTGCCATGTTTCACCATTTCTCTTCCGGCGGCTTGCGAAAGCAGGAAGGCAGATTTCAAATTAACTTGCATTACATCGTCCCAATCTTCTTCGGTGAATTCCATAACTGGCGCGCGGCGGACAATGCCAGCGTTGTTGACAAGAATATCTAAACTTCCCAAGCCAGTCACCACTTGCTCAACAAGCTTAGTCACATCTTTGGCATGCACTTGGAGCAGGTCAACTTTAAGTGGTAGAAACTTTCTCCCTAAGGCTTTGACTTGCGTGGCTGTTTCATCTAATGAGCTACTGCCCAATCCGGCTACGTCAGCGCCGGCTTCAGCAAGTGCAATTGCCATCGCTTGTCCTAATCCGCGTCCTGCGCCGGTGACCAGGGCAACTTTTCCGTCAAGTTTGAAGAGATCTAGAATCACGGCTTAGTGTCCTAATTCTTTTAACATAGCAACCGATTTATTAACCCATCCTACAGCAGGGTCATCTACAGTAGCTTGAATGCGCTGATTGCCTGCAAGGAACCACAAATAATAAGTGGTGTAACCTGGGGCGCTAACTACAGTGTGATAACCGCGGGGCAGCATGTGAATGCTGTTGTCGCGGATGGTAAAGTTTTCATCTTCGCCTTCTTCGTTGTAGTAGTGGCAAATTCCAAATCCTTCGCCGGGATTAACTTTGAAGTAGTACATTTCTTCGTGAAAAGCCTGACGAGGCAAATCATCCTCTTGATGTTTGTGAGGAGGGTAGGTGCTCCAATTGCCGCTGGGCGTGAAAGTTTCGCCAACGATCAGGCGATGAGCAGGTAACTCGGGTTGGGCTGCGAGAGTGAGGATCTGATGAAAGTTTCGTTTGAAATTGGCTGCACCCCAAACCCCATTTGCTACCTGCGAAGGAGAGATCACGTAGGGCTTGATATCGGGTTCATTGCTGGGCGCGCTGGGCAGGGCGATCTCAACTGCACCCTCTGCTTGAATACTGTAGTCAGCTCCGGTAGGGATATAAACCGAATGTGGCTTTCCATTAAAAACATTAGCACGCCCTCCAACTTTCTCGAATTTTGTTCCGTTGATGGTGAAGGTGGCTTTGCCACCAAGGATAACGGCTAGAAATTCTCGATTTCCGCTGCTGGCTCTGTGCTTTTCGCCATTCTCTAATTTGAGCAAGTTGAAGTCAAGTAGTTTGCAGGGATTGATTGGCAGGGTATTAATGCCGGGGTTGGACGTAAGGTGGGAATGATATTTCATGAATACTCCTAGTTTACGAAATGGTTAGTTCTGGTTTGGATAAACGCATCAGCGCTTCGACAAAGTAATAATCGCCATAGATCAATCCGTGATCCATCATGTTATGCGGTTTGGAACGAGTTCCGTGCAATAGTAGACTGGCTTCCTTCGTATCTCGACTGGAGTAGTTTTTCCAGAGAGAATCGAGAATATTGACTGCCCGGTCTCGCCAAAGCACAGCAAGTTTGGGGTCGTTTTCTACGGACGCTAAATTAAGCAAGCCTGCCGCCAAGATCGAAGCCGCAGAACTATCACGTACATCATTGGGAATGAGAGGGCTGTCGAAATCCCAAAATGGGATCAGATCAGTAGGCAGGCGCGGCCAGATATATTCTATAAGGCGGTGGCTTGCATTCAAAAATTCAGGATCGCCCGTTGCGCGGTAGCAATCTGCAAAACCATACACACCCCAAGCTTGTCCACGGCTCCAGCAAGATGTGGCGCTCATTCCTTGGTGTGTATCTTGTTTGATGAATGCCCCTGTATCTGGGTTAAAGTCGCAGGCGTGAGATGTGCTATTGTCTGGGCGAAGATGATATTTCAAAGTTGTATGGGCGTGGGCAGATGCAATCTCAACATAGCGCGGGTCATTGATTTCTTTGCCAGCCCAGAAAAGTAAGTCGAGATTCATCATGGTATCCATAATGGTGCGTCCGCGCAGTTCGGGCGACGCATCGAGTAAGCCCCAGGCTTGAATAAATTTTCCACGGGGATTAAAGCGCTGGCTGAGAATTGAAGCGACAAGCAATGCTGGCTGCTTAAGCGCTTCATCTCCGGTCAATTGGTAGCCAAGTACAAATCCCAATTCGAAGAGAAATCCTAGATCGTGATCATCTAATTCAGGACGGCGCGGTAACAACCGATTCGCCCAATCACGTGCAGCAAGTGTAAGTGATACATCACCCGTTGCGGCATAAGCCAGCCAGAGTAATCCGACCCAATGCCCACCGACCCACCAACCATTTAAGTTTGGATCTGTTTGTATCCATTGCCCGTTTTCTGTTCGCTCTGGGAAGCTAGAGAGATGGGCGAGATTATCACGCGTTTTGGCAATGGAAAATTCGATTGCATCATTAAGCCAATGTGATGGGTTGATGAGAGTGCTCAATGTTTGATTTTTCATCTTAAAGCTTCCAATGCTTCACCTTTTTTGACTGCATCTTCTAATGACATACCGATATAGTCGGTCGCATTAAACCAGCGACTGCTTTTTTTGTCGTTGATAAAAGCAGCGACAACTGCACCGGGCATACAGTCTTCCGGTGGATTCGGAGCACGAGGTCCGCCCAAGTCAGTACGCAGCCAGCCCGGATCTGTGAGGTTGATCAAAACATTTGTACCATTTAATTTCGTGCCGAGATCGTTCGTGAATTTATCCAACGCCGCTTTGCTGGCTGAGTATCCGGCCTGTTCGGGTTGGTCCTTAATGCCACTGGTAAGGTTGATCACTCGCCCAAAACCACGTTCGATCATTTTAGGTATCAGTCGGTAACAAATTGTGGTTATGGCAATAAAGTTAATGCGCAGGCTTAAATCAAGATCCTCAACGGGCGTTTCCCAGTAATCTTGGCGGTAGGTAAGTTGAACCGCAGCATTGTTGAAAATAATATCGATTGCGATTCCCTTTGCTTCGATTTCGTCAAGCATGCTAACAACTTCCTGATGATTTGCAAGTTCTGCTTGAACACAATATACATCTACGCCAAGCGCCTTGACCTCTTCCATGATTTTCTTTGTATGCTCAAGACTTCGGCTATGTAATACTATATTACAGCCTTGTTTTGCCATGAACAAAGCAGTGAGATAACCAACCCCACGGCTTGCGCCGGTAATAAGCGCCCACTTCCCTTTTACAGATATCATGCTTGACAGCTCCTTATAATTTATAGTATTGATTTCATCAGTCTGGTAATTCTTGTTCCTAACGTTGGTGGATTACATCTGACCAGGGTCGTCAAGACCACGCTTACTTCACTCCTGCATGAGTCAGTGTCTCCCAAACCAGATTCCAATCGGTCCTGGATGCCCTCGGTCTAATTTGGGCTAAGATCAACTGTTCGGTGTTCGGCAAGTTAATACCCATACGATTGTGATAATGGTTGTAGCCGATTTCCCAGGTGTTATAGCGATCAAGGCTAGGCGTGTTATCGGCGCAGGTTCCTTGCATATCTCCGGTAACAAGTTGCGTTGCGAGGAGTTCTAATGCGGCTGTGAAGCGGTCAGTCTCAGTTGTGTAAATGTCCATGCCTTGATGCCAGGCAACTTCGGCGGCATGAAGCGCTGATCCAAGTCCGAACTGAGCGTGATGCCCATTGTCGCGGCAAGTCTCCTGTTGAAGTCCATCAACCCACTTGGTGGGTTTGCTCCAAAAAGTGTTTACGTTATAAC
>VFJR01000194.1 GCA_009885945.1 Anaerolineaceae bacterium | reverse complement strand
TCTGCTTCTTCCGACTTGCCGTTCTGTTCTTGAGACATGCCTTTTCTCCTGCGCCCTACACACTAAATTATTGGGTACCAGTGTCTCATCATTATAGTCACAGAGGGTTCCTGCATAATTTTTTAGTCAACAGGAGATTTAAAATGGACAATAAAGTTTTGCAAGTTGTTTTATGTTTCATAGTTCCACCTTTGGCAGTGTATTTAAAAGAAGGCAAAGTAGCAAATAGCTTTTGGATCAATTTGGTTCTAACTCTCTTGACAGGCATCGGCGGGGTTATTCACGGTTTATATGTAGTCTTAAAATAATATCAACTTTTAAACTATTTCGCCCGGCATAAGCCGGGCGAAATAGTTTAAAAGCCTATCACTTGACGAGCTAAGGATGCTTTTCAGTAGTATAATCTCCCCGCCCCAGCCATAGGCTGGTATTTTTATGTATGGAGTGAAAGATATATTATGAGACGCAACCAAAACAACTGGTTGATTGTGATACTTCTGCTGGTCGCCTTCTCGCTGTGGGTAGACCTGAGCAAGACCATCACAATTATCAATCCTTTCGATCAATCTTATTTAGTCAACCGTGACGTAGATATCAAACTCGGTCTTGACTTGCGCGGCGGCTTGCAAGCCCTGCTAGAAGCCGACCTGCCCGCCGAAACCGTTGTCACTGAAGAAGAAATGGATAACGCCCGCGCCATTTTGCAAAACCGTGCCAACTCTCTTGGTGTCAGTGAAATCGTTATGCAAACCGCTGGAAATCGCCGCATTGTGGCAGAATTCCCAGGCATTAGCAACCCCGAAGAAATAGTAAGCGCATTAAAACAAACTGCCTTGTTAGAGTTTGTAGACATGGGTAATACCCCCGCCCCGGAAGGCGCAGTCATCAAAACTGACTTTGGTCAAGAAGTCGCAGCCACACCCGCCGACCCCAACGCCGCACCCGTAGCTCCTGAGGACGTGGTTTATCACACCGTACTAACAGGCGCTGGACTGAGCGGCGCGACTGTTACGCAAGATCAACTTGGACAATATCAAATTTCTTTTACACTTGAACCCGATGCCGCAAACATATTTGCAGAATACACAACCACACATCGCGGACAATATCTTGCTATCGTTTTAGACAAACACGCGATTTCAATTCCGATCATCAATGACCCCATCACCGGCGGACAAGGCGTGATCAGTGGAAATTTTGATTACGAATCAGCCCAGCAACTTGCCATACAACTGCGCTCTGGGGCGCTGCCAATCCCCATCAAAGTAGTAGAAAGCCGAACCGTGGGAGCAACCCTCGGCGAAGAAAGTGTGCGCAAGAGTTTGGTCGCTGGCATTATCGGCCTGAGCGTCGTCATCCTTTTTATGGCGCTTTACTACCGCGTACCCGGCGTTATTGCTGACCTCGCTTTAATTTGCTATGCAATTTTCAGTTTGATGCTCTTCAAGTTGGTGCCTGTCGTATTAACTTTGCCCGGTATTGCAGGCTTCATTCTCAGTATCGGTATGGCAGTAGACGCGAATGTGTTAATCTTTGAACGCATGAAAGAAGAATTACGCAACGGGCGCACCCTGCGCCAAGCCATTGACCTAGGCTGGAGCCGCGCTTGGCCCTCTATTCGCGACTCAAACATTTCCACACTGATCACTTGCGCAATTCTCTTTGTGCTCGGTTCCAGTTTTGGAGCGAGTATCGTCAAAGGCTTTGCGGTAACTTTAGCATTGGGTGTGGGTGTTAGTCTTTTCACTGCCATTTATGTAACACGTACATTTATGCATGTACTATTAGACAACACAAAACTCTCCGACCATCCCCGCTGGTTTGGTCTGTAGGAGCAAGACATGAATATCATCAAAAATCGTTATCTCTATTTTCTTATCTCCCTGCTGGTGATCATACCCGGTATCGTCTTTATGATCATTAATTGGCGCACCACTGGCTCCCCATTAATGTTAGGCATTGACTTTCGCGGCGGCTCATTACTTGAAGTTCAGTTTGATGGCACGCGCCCTTCAGTAGAAGATATGAGTACCCTGTATAAGGAATTCTCAGCTACAGAAGCTTCACTTGAAAACCCCACGATTCAACCGCTCGGTGAAGATGCTTACTCAATTCGCACAAAACAAATTTCAGATGAAACAAAGGGGGTGCTGGTCGCAGAGTTCGAAAGTCGCTTTAAAGTAACTCCAATTGTGCTCAACTTTACATCAGTAAGCCCTTCTATTGGCGAAGAAGTAACCGCCAGCGCCGGATACGCAATTGCTTTTGCCGCACTTGCAATCCTTTTATACATTTGGTTTGCATTTAATAAAGTAGAGCATCCCGTTCGCTATGGCACTGCCGCGGTGATCGCTATGCTACACGATGTTTTAGTAGTGCTTGGTGTAGAGGCAATGTTTGGTTATTTCTTTGGATGGGAAGCAGACGCACTTTTTCTCACTGCTGTATTAACAGTAATCGGCTTCTCGGTTCACGATACCATTGTGGTGTTTGACCGCGTGCGCGAAAACTCTCACATCTTGCGCCGCCTTAATTATGAAACTTTGGTCAACCACTCCATCGTACAAACCTTTGACCGTTCGATCACTACTCAATTAACAGTCATGTTCACGCTGACTGCGCTGGCATTATTTGGCGGCGATAGCATTCGCCATTTCGTGATCATCCTGCTGGTCGGTATTTTAAGCGGAACCTATTCGTCCATCTTCAACGCCGCGCCTATCTTAGTGGTTTGGGAAAATCGCGAGTGGAATAATTGGTTTCGCCGCAAAAGCGAAATAAATTAATCAACCCAACTAAATTTAATAAACAGACCTCTTTGCATAAGATTGCAAAGAGGTCTGTTTATTAAATGTCCCGCAGGTTTCTTAGAAATACCTTGTTGAACTGCTCAAACCTGCGGGAAGGTGTCCTTAGATTGTATAAGGCCACTTATTAAGTTGTCAAAAATACCCTTCAGCACTTAATATCCCATCAAAAGCTTGGTCCGCATCTGCCACAGCTTTTTGCCGCCAATTCTTTGCCGCGGGATGAAATAATTCTTCAAAGCCTAGCTTTGCTTTTTTATGAATTCTTTCGTTCTTCGCCCCATGCCAATATGCGCGGTTTTCGTGAATCATCACACGCGGGCTTTGAAACAAGCCATACAATGTATTTCCTAAGGTGCCAAATTCAAAGGCAGATGAAAACAATCGTTTTTGAGAAAAATCACTACGCCACATTTCATAAATATAATCCACCATATCGCCGCGAATAGCATAGAACTCATCGGCAGTTGCCGCTACTACCAAAGGATAATTAAATCTCTTCTGAAATTCTTCCGAATTCCCCTTTTCAAAAGCGGAATTGACCAAACTCATTTGATAACGCGGACCATAGCCGGTATGCATATCCAAGTGCAGGATCTGGTCATACTTGCTTAAAGCTTGACGATAAAGATCCATTAACACGCGGGTTTCTTCAGGAAGCTCTTTGCCTCCGTAATATAAACCCTGCGGATTTCGATATTGCCCTAAAAGGAGGGCGTAACGGAAATTGCTCATCCCCATCTGCGCAACATGCCAACCCAAACCAAGAAAATATAAAATATTGTTTAGGAAAATATTAGTAAGTTTTGCAGAAGGGGCTAGAAAGGAATCAATTTTGTCATAGTCCGGGTTAAAAGCAGAGTCAAAACCACCTTTCCAGATAAATGTTCGGTTTAGATCAATATTATCCTTATTCCCTCGGCGATGATTTTTCATTCCCCAAGGATTAATGGCATGCACCAGCAAAATACCTGTTTTATTAGGGTTCAACTTCGGCATATATTGCTCAACAAATCGCTGCAACATAGCAGAGCCAACGTAACATTCCACACCATGCTCGCCCGTGGTGAGCATAAATATTTTTTCGTTGCCGCCCTCTGCCTCTGCATAGATCCAATCAATGGTCAAATCATTATCATATGACAAAGTATGCTGAAATAATTTAGCGTTTTTCCATTTTGCCTGCACTGCAGATAAATTATTACGAAAACGCTCACGCGAGGCTTGGTATGTTTCAGGGAAAAGGTATTGAATGTCTGTCATTACTTTCTCTTGGTTTTTTATAACGTTCTGCAATTAATTGCTTTACGCCAATTGATATGGCTCAAGTTGATGTTCAAAATATTCGGTCTCGCAGGCAAAACCGCGCCCAATCCAGGCTCGCAGTTGTTCGACTTGAATAACAATACTAAAAACGGTAACACTGGTCACTCCATGTTTACATATGGATGTAGGATACCCAGCATGATCAGCTAATAGTGTTTTTAACAAATCAGGCGTTATTTTGCCATAATTTTCTTTAAGCAGGTATTCTGCTCGATTGTGGCGAATGATCGAGTTGGAGATATCAGCCCGGTTAAGTTCGAAGCGCCGCATGGGAGCGCTGACATAGTGATTGGCATGAGCCATCACATCTCCTTCAATATAGATCGCCTCCAAGTCAGTTGCAGATCCCTCCATGCAATACACCTCTCCGGTTCCATTAGCGATCACATTGTTATAACTGGAGGCGCGCTGCGGCAAAAGGCATTGATCCATGGCTTCGCTTAAATGGCGCGAGCCTAATATGGCACGCACCACCAAAAGGCGAGGAACACCAGGGCGCACATCGTTGCTGTCTAATTGATTACCCGTGAGGCTGATCTTAGCGGCATTGAATCCCGCGCTAATACCAACTCCGCCTGAAGAGATACCTATAAATTCAGGTTCAGCATCTGCTTGAATTTTAAGGATAACCAGATCATCTTCAGCATTTTCTGAAAGATCATTTGTATGTGCTATCAAAGTAGTGCCGTCCAGAGTAGCGCGCCCGCGCGCCGCCATATCGGTACAACCTTTGATCCAAGCGCCGCCCTCCCACAATTCTTCACACATGGATACAAATATTTCATCAAATGAAACATCTGCACCCTTGGCTATTCCTTCCAACTCATCTATATAATGCGGGTATATTGCGCGGCTGTGAGCAAGAAAAATTTTGCTTTGAGCGATTGTTTGTTCCCAAGTTTTGTTCGGAGGAGGACTCGTCCGCAAATGAGAGAGCATATTTTGAATTTGGGTTTTACACTGAGAGCCGATCTGCAGTCCAACTTCATGATAGGTGCCGCTTGCTACAATAACGGGAATAGGATGATTTGACATGATCTATTATCTTAATCCACGAATGAAAACTAAAAATAAACCGATTCCCAGCAAACCAAGGAACAGTCCTACAACAGAACTGGAACGCGGCATGTTCTTCCCGAATAACCCCGCAAAACCAAGCACAACCGCTAAAAAGCCCATGAAAGCTGCCAAGCCATCGGCAATAAAGAATACCCTGCCAATGATTTTAATAAATTTTGAGTCTTGAGCCACAAACGAAATAAGCAATATCAAAAAGGCTAGCGAGGATGAAGTTACACCCAAATTAAGGCTGTTATCGCCGAGCGAATTTATGGTTTGCGGTTGATTTGATTCAGTCATTGCGCATCTCCTTTTATAGATTATCATCGCGATAATCGCCGTCATTCAATACACTTCCATATGGATATACAGGGCGGTCTTTTCTATCGCCATTGTTAAAGATACCTGAAAACAGGGGGTGTATGCACAGAACATCATCTTTACTTAAGATCAGCTCATGTGCAATTGTATATTCAAAGTATCCTTTGATATAAACATCCGTCTCTTTCCCAGCGATTACTTTACCCAAAGCGCCGATCTCAATCAACATCCGCTGAAACTCAAAAAGGTCATTACTGCCAAGTACAGCTTTTCCATTTTCAGTGAAATTACGGTGTAAATCGCCATAATTAAATTTATGACTCAAGTGCGGAATACAGCGTTTGCAGGTTTCTTCTGCGGTTGGGTACAGTAATTTAAATGCCACAAATATCTCGCTCAGAATAATTTCTTCTACCTGCCGAACCCCGCGAATAATTCTCTCTTCACTTAACGGAAAAGCTGAAAGGCGGCTGGTGGTACCTGGACTTTTAAAGATAGAAGTGAGAAACATTAGAAAATGACGCGGTAGTAGTTGTGTATGTCGAAGAATATACGACATCGTATCTTCCAAAAATCCAGCTTGATTCATGACTTTTTCCGGGAGCACCGCCTGAAACAAAGTAAGGGCATCGTTGCGTTTCGATGGATTAAGCGCAGAAAACTGCCTGAGGAAGTTTTCATGATACAAGCCAAGATAAAAGCGTAATCGCTGTGCGCCAATTAAGACCAGCTCACTAGCTGTCCATTGTAGTTTCAGCGCTCGCCGAAAATCCTTGTTGGGATTGGAAGAAATTTTGATCAAGCGCTTATATATTTCGGCAGGCAGGCAAAAACGGATATCCACTACATCGCGCGGTTTGTTCATGGCGCCCACAAATTTTAGTAAACCCTGCAGTGAATGTCCCACAGAATCAATCTCAAGCTCAAAATTCTCCAATGAATCCAAAAGGATCACAAAGTTTTTCTTGTTTTCTTCAAGTCGATGGACAACCACAGACCTAGCATCCTCAAAAGTTACTTTTTCAAAACGGCGTAAGATCTCAGAATTTACACCTTTGGGATTTCTACGCAGTTCATCAACAATCATGTCTGCAATCTTCCACAAGATGTCGTCTATATGTTCATTATCACGCACACCGACATGACCCAAATATGCATCCACTACAATTAAATCTTCATAGGTCAACAAAGTCTGTTTACGAATTTCACAAAATACGCTGATCCACAAAATAGTTTCCCATAACTCTGCCACCATTTCAGGAAAAATCGCAACTTTATTCATACTCTCAATGGCTTTGGTGAGATGCCCCAAGACGCGCGCAGTACGAATTTCGGTATAAAAGCTATACTGCTTGTCAAAATAAACACTACGTAAATAATATGTTTTTCCAGACCCCTTGCGCCCCACAATGATAGATGGACGGTTTCGCATGTTGGCATAAATACGGTTGTGCTGTTCAAACAATACTTCCAGAGCTTTTATATCTGTTTCATGAATATCATTTGAATCAATGGGACCAAAAGGTTCATCTCTGGTAATATAGGGGCGGATAACATTTAGCATTTGATTTTCTCACTTATGCCCATGCTGTTTAGCGGCTGGGTTTAAAAATTATACAACAAAACAGACACACCCTACCGGGTGTGTCTGTTTTGTTGTATATGTGAATATTTTTTATTAACCTACGTAATCACACCAAGATTCATACTTCGCATTTTTGCCGCGAATTGCATCATGATATACATTTTGAATTTCACGCGTGATTTTTCCAGATTTGCCGTCGCCAATGGTACGGAAATCGATTTCACTTAAGCCGATACATTCAGCCGCAGTACCGCAGACAAAGACCTCATCTGCTACGTACAATTGATCACGAGAAACAGGCTGTTCTACTACTTCATATCCTAGGTCGGTTGCGATCGTATAAATTGAATTGCGTGTAATTCCTTCTAACACTGGCGCAGTGGAAGGTGTGATGATCTTCTTGCCGCGCACGAGGAAGAGATTCTCACCTGTGCATTCTGCAATGTATCCTTGCGGATCCAACATAATGGCTTCTTCAAAACCTAGTCTTTGCGATTCTGTTTTTGCAAGAATACTATTGACGTAATTGCCGGCGATCTTTGCCTTGGTCATGGTTACATTTGGATGATGGCGTGTAAAGGAAGAAATGTTTGCACGAATCCCTTTTGCCAGTGCTTCATCACCAAGATAATTACTCCACTGCCAGACTGCGATCATCAACGATGGCTTGCCGCTATCCACATTTAGATTCCAACCGCCACCATCAAGGTAAATAAGCGGGCGCACATAACAATCGTTAAATCCATTGGCGCGCACAGTATCTTTATGCGCTTTGATCACATCCTCTACCGTCCACGGGAATTCACGAAAGCCCAAGACGCGCGCCGAATTGAATAATCGTTCAACGTGTTCGCGCAAACGAAAAATAGCAGGACCCTTCGGCGTATTATATGAACGAATACCTTCAAAGACAGCCGCGCCGTAATGCAAGGCTGGTGTTAGAAAATGAATGGTCGCTTGCTCGAACGGCACGAGTTCACCGTTCTTCCAAATAAATTTTGATTCCATGCCCATAATTCAATTCTCCTTTTTGTTTGTGGTGTAGAGGCGGGGTAACCCCGCCCTACATGAAATTAAATATTTTTTATAATTTCATCCGCCATTTGACGGGTAGATAATTTTCCACCGAGGTCAGCTGTGCGCGCGCCTTCGGTGATGGTTTGATATACAGCGTTTTCAATTACAGCTGCCTCTGCTTCTAACTTAAATGAATAACGCAGCATTAATGCAGATGAAAGAATCGTGCCAATTGGATTTGCGATTCCTTTGCCTGCGATATCTGGCGCTGATCCATGAATCGGTTCGTAAAGTCCGACGCGCGCTTCGTGGGGCAACCCGACACCTGATTCTCCCAAACTAGCAGAAGGCAACATCCCCATCGAGCCCGCCAACACTGACGCTTCATCCGTCAAAATATCGCCGAACATATTCTCAGTGACGATCACGTCCATCGAAACAGGAGCAGTTATCAGGCGCATTGAAGCGGTATCTACTAACATATGATCCAACTCCACATCAGGATTTTCAGTCCCGATCTGAGTCGCGATCTGCCGCCACATTCGGCTTGATTCTAAAATATTAGCTTTATCTACCGATGTAACTTTTTTCTTGCGGCTCTTGGCAAGATTGAATGCGAGTTCAACAACACGCTTAATTTCATAATCGAAATATTCAAGTGTATCTACTGCACGCTCATGCCCGTCTTTCATCTCGCGCAGTTTCGGTTGACCAAAATATAAGCCGCCCGTCAACTCGCGCACCACCAGAATGTCCACATCTTTGAGTTTCTCTGGCTTCAACGGAGACGCATCGATCAACGCGGGATGAACTTTGACCGGGCGCAAATTTGCAAACACAGCAAGACCTTTTCGCAACGCAAGCAAGCCGCGCTCCGGGCGGTCTTTGGCTTTCGGGTCATCCCATTTTGGTCCGCCCACTGCGCCGAGCAAAACTGCATCTGATGCTTTGCAATCTGCAAGCGTTTCATCAGTAACAGATTGTCCAAATTGATCAATCGAACAGCCGCCCATCAGCCGTTCTTGAAAATTAAATGAGTGTTCATATTTGCTGGAAATTATTTCCAGCACGCGTACGGCTTCGCCAACCACTTCGGGTCCAATGCCATCGCCGGGTAAAAGAGTAATTTTGAAATTCATTGTTCTCCTTATGGAGGTAAACAAGGAAGCAAGTAAACGGGTAGAAATGTGTCTACCTGTTTACCTATCTACTTGCATACTTCCCTCAATGCGCTACCATCAAACCGTATTCCACCGAATCTGCCAGCGCGCGCCAACTTGCTTCAATAATATTTGTGCTAGCCCCAACAGTGCTCCAGCGGCCAGTGTCATTGCGTGTGTCAATCAATACGCGCGTGATGGCTTCGGTACCGTGATCTGAATCCAAGATACGCACTTTGTAATCAGATAAATAAAATCTTGCGATTTGCGGATAATAACCAACCAGCGCTTTACGCAATGCATTATCCAAGGCGTTGACTGGACCATTGCCTTCCGCGGCAGTATGAAATAACTCGCCTTGGACTTTTACCTTGACAGTGGCTTCTGCAAAAATACCTCGCCCTTGACGGTGTTCAACATTAACAGAAAAATCTATTAATTCAAACGGGGCTTTGTATCCATATTCCTGACGCTTCAACATCATCGCAACAGAGGCTTCGGCGGCTTCAAATGAAAACCCGCGCGATTCCAATTCTTTGATCTCGTTGAGAATCGGTATCACTTCTTCGCCTTCCACTTCCAATCCATGTTCTTCAGCTTTGCTCAATAAATTGCCGCGTCCTGATAAATCTGAAACAACCACACGCATTTTATTGCCAATTTTTTCTGGTTCAATATGCTGATAGGATTGCGGACTTCGTCTCATTGCCGCAACGTGAACTCCGCCTTTGTGTGCAAAAGCCGATTTGCCTACAAAAGGCAAATGCTCGTCAGGTGAAATATTGGCAACTTCTGCAACAAAATGCGACAAGTCAAACAGACTCTCAATTTTTCCAAGGGGTAAACATTGATAGCCCATTTTGAGTTCAAGGTCTGAGATGATAGAGCATAAATTGGCATTGCCGCAGCGCTCTCCTACACCATTGATCGTACCTTGCACCTGAATTGCGCCTGCACGAATCGCGGTAAGTGAATTAATGACTGCACATTCAGAATCATTATGCGTGTGAATTCCAAAGGGATGATTAAGTGCAGATTTCATTCCTGAAATAATTCGATCCACTTCCCAAGGCATTGTGCCTCCGTTAGTGTCACACAAGACAACAGTTTCGGCGCCGCCACGAATCGCGGCTTGCAAAGTTTCGAGCGCGTAGGATGAATCTGATTTGTAGCCGTCAAAGAAATGCTCGGCATCGTAGATCACACGCTTACCATTCGCCTTGAGATATGCAACCGATTGTTCAATGATGCGCAAGTTGTCATCATTAGTAGTTTGTAAAACTTCCTTAACGTGCAAAGTCCATGTCTTGCCAAAAATAGTGCAGATGGGCGTTTTAGAATCTAACAACGCCTTGATGTTAGTGTCGTCTTCGGGTCCGCCTTTAACGCGGCACGTAGAACCAAATGCGGTGATAAGCGCATTCTTCCACTTCATATCACGGGCGCGTTCAAAGAACTCTACATCTTTTGGGTTTGAGCCGGGCCAGCCGCCTTCAATAAACGCTACCCCAAGATCGTCGAGCTTTTGAGCAATTCGAATCTTGTCATTGCTAGAAAGCGTGAAACCTTCAGACTGAGTTCCATCTCGCAAAGTAGTGTCGTATATCTGTATCTTCATTATTTACCAGTTACTTATCTTTACGCTTGGGTCTCGAATGCCGAAATTTCTTTTTCAAAGCCAAGGATATAGCCCAATTCATCCGTGCCATTAAGTAAACAAGTTTTACTAAATGCATCAATTGGAAATTTCACACTACCGTTTGGAAGAATAAGTGTTTGGGATTCAAGGTCAACAGCAAGCTCAAGATTGGGAATCTCTTCGATCAAGTCAAATAACATTTTGTGAGTCTCGTCGTCCACAACGATCGGGATGAGTCCATTCTTCAAAGAGTTACTACGAAAGATGTCAGCAAATGATGTAGAGATAACGGCGCGGAATCCAAAACTGGTCAGCGCCCAAGGAGCATGTTCGCGGCTCGAGCCACAGCCGAAGTTGTCGCCTGCCAAAAGGATTTGACAGCCCTTTGACTCAGGTTTGTTGATAACGAAATCTTTTTTTAGAGATTTGTCATCGTGATAACGCCAATTATAAAAAAGTGCGTCTGCAAGGTTATTCTTGTCTGTTACTTTCAAAAACTGCGCTGGGATGATCTGATCCGTGTCTATGTCATTGACAGGCAGGGGCATAACGCGCGACGTGAGGGTTGTGAATTGTGCCATAGTAACTCCGAGTTGAAAACTATAGGTTGAAAGCGATATTCGAATATCGAGTTATCGAATATCGAACAAGGCTCTTGGATCTGTGACAACGCCATAAATCGCACTTGCCGCCGCAGTAACAGGGCTGGCTAAGAAGGTACGCCCGCCTTTGCCTTGACGTCCCTCAAAGTTACGGTTGCTGGTTGAGACAGCGTATTGACCAGGTTCAAGTTGATCGCCATTCATCGCAATACACATTGAACAGCCTGCCTCGCGCCATTCTGCACCTGCTTCTTTGAAGATTTTATCCAGACCTTCCTGTTCAGCTTGTTTCTTAACATCCTGAGAACCAGGCACAACCATCACACGAGTGCTATTAGAAACTTTGTGTCCCTTAAGCACGGCAGCGGCGAGGCGTAGATCTGAAATACGTGAATTGGTGCATGAACCAATGAAGACTACATCCACTTTTTTGCCAAGCAGAGATTGACCAGGTTGAAGTCCCATATAGTTCAGCGCTTTTTCAAACGCGGCTTTTTGTGATGGCTCATTAAATGATTCAGTTAACGGTACACGGTCGGTGATCTTCATACCCATGCCAGGGTTTGTGCCATAAGTAATCATCGGCTCAAGTTCCGCAGCGTTGAGTGTAATGGTCTTATCATAAACTGCGCCTTCATCGCTTGGCAGTGTTTTCCAATAAGCAACAGCTTTATCCCACTCCACGCCTTGAGGAGCAAACTCACGCCCTTTGAGATACTCAAAGGTGACTTCATCAGGAGCGATCATACCTGCGCGCGCGCCGCCTTCAATCGACATATTACAGACAGTCATGCGTTGTTCCATGCTCAGACCACGAATGGCTTCGCCAGTGAATTCGAAGACATGTCCCGTTCCACCACCCACGCCAATTTTGGCAATGAGAGCAAGAATAATATCTTTGGCAGAAACACCTTTGGATAAAGTTCCATTCACACGGACTTCAAAAGTCTTTGGTTTTCTCTGCAGCAAGCATTGAGTCGCGAGCACGTGTTCCACTTCGGATGTTCCGATACCGAAAGCAAGCGCACCGAACGCACCATGCGTGGCGGTATGACTGTCACCACAAACGATAGTCATGCCTGGCTGAGTACGCCCGAGTTCAGGCCCAATCACATGAACAATGCCGCGATGCGGGCTGGTCATGCCATGTAGAGTGAGTCCAAATTCAGCGGCGTTCTGTTCCATGATTTTGATCTGCGCCGCCGCCATTGCATCCGCAATCGGAACATCAATCGGAGTGGTTGGAATGGAATGATCCATTGTAGCCAGAGTTTTATCAGGGCGGCGGACTTTGAGTCCGCGCTGACGCAGGCCTGTAAAGGCTTGCGGTGAGGTGACTTCATGCACGAGGTGCAAGTCCACATAAAGTACGGCTGGGGATTCAGGTTGTTCAGCAACAACATGCGAGTCCCATATTTTTTGGAGAAGAGTTTTTGGTGTGTTTGACATAGGTTTCCTGTAAAGTGCCGATACTCGATAATAGAGAGTCGTGATCGAGTATCCAATATCGAATATCTTTCTCTATCCCAACATCACACCGAAGTCATTTTCTACTTTCTCAATTCCTTCGGTCTGCGCAATGATGAGCTTGTTTAACGCATTGATATATGCTTTTGCGCTGGCAACGATAATATCCATATCAGCGCCATGACCGCCATACACACGCGAATATTCAACTTCGCTTTGCGCGTCCATGGTAATTGAACCTTTATCACTTTGGATACGGACAGTCACTTCACCGAGAGCGTCAATGCCAGCAGTAATGGCGTGAACATTAAATTCCAACAAAGTGCAAGGCACATTCACAATAGAATCGATCGCTTTATAAGTTGCATCCACAGGACCTGTGCCAATAGAAGCAACAGTATGAATAACGCCATCAGGTCCGCGCAAACGAACGGTGGCAGTAGGCATCCCCATTGTTCCACACGCAACCTGCAAGCCGCTCAAAAGATACACATCGCGCGGGCGATAAAATTCATCAGCTACCATCGCCTCAAGATCAATGTCGGTGATTGTTTTTTTGCGGTCGGCAAGTTCTTTAAAACGCGCAAATGCTTTATCGAGCTCAACATCATCCAGCGAGTGTCCCATTTCCGCGAGTCTGTTTCGTAAAGCATGGCGACCCGAATGTTTTCCTAAGACCAGCTTTGTTTGATTCACGCCTACATCTTCAGGGCGCATGATTTCATAAGTGGTTTGATGTTTTAACATGCCATCTTGATGAATACCCGCTTCATGCGCAAATGCATTCGCGCCCACGATCGCCTTATTTGGCTGCACAGCCATGCCTGTGTAATTACTGACAATCTTGCTCATCCTCGAAAGCTGCTGTGTCACTATACCTGTTTCCAAGTTAAAAATTGGTTTGCGAGTCTTCAACGCCATTACAACTTCCTCAAGCGAAGTATTACCCGCGCGCTCACCAATTCCGTTCATTGTTACCTCGGCTTGACGTGCGCCTGCGCGAATCCCAGCAAGAGTGTTTGCAGTTGCCATTCCCAGATCATCATGGCAATGCACAGAAACAGTAATTCCATCATGCATACCGGGCGTATTCTTAATAATGCCATCGATCAATTTGAAATATTCATCAGGTGTGGTATACCCCACCGTATCAGGAATATTTAATGTGGTAGCGCCAGATTTAATCGCTTCACTCAACACCACATATAAAAATTCAGGATCAGAGCGCCCCGCATCTTCAGGAGAAAATTCAACATCGGCGCACAGCGTTTTTGCATACGCCACCATTTCAGAAACACGCTGAACAACTTCTTCTGGATCCATCTTCAACTTATGCTTCATATGAATTTCAGATGTTGCAAGAAAAGTATGGATACGAGGTTTTTGCGCAGACTGAATCGCCAGCCAAGCTTTATCAATATCAGATTTATTCGCCCGAGCCAATCCTGCGATGATGGGAACTCTCGCTTCTTTATCTGCGCCCGGGGCTGGTTGCCCAACTTCAACAGCGATTCGTCTGACAGCTTCCAAGTCATCCGGCGAAGCGGCAGGAAAGCCTGCTTCAATGATATCCACGCCGAGCCGCGCTAGGTGATGCGCCACTTCCAATTTTTCTGCAGAAGTCATTGTTGCGCCCGGGGATTGTTCTCCGTCGCGTAAAGTAGTATCAAAAATACGAACATAGTTATTTGGCATAAGTGTTACTCCTGTAAGATGTGTACAAGTAAATATAGAAACTAGTACACAAGTGAAAGACCTATTTACCTATTTACCTATTTACCTGTTTACCTATCTACCTATCCCTTCTTCCAATTCTCCGGTCTCAACGATCTCACCGCTGCGCCCGCACGCCACATTTCAGAATCGCGAATAGCCGCAAGTTCCACATCAAGTTTTGCGCGGTAATCAGGCTGGCTATTGGCTTCAAGTGTGATGCGAGCTTCATTACCAGTCACCACACTTTGATACAAGTCCTTAAATACAGGAGCAACCGCATCGCGGAATTTATTTTTCCAATCCAACGCGCCGCGCTGGGCAGTAGTGGAACAGTTGGCGTACATCCAGTCCATACCATTTTGCCCAACCAGACGAATAAGCGATTGAGTAAGCTCTTCTACTGTTTCGTTAAAAGCTTCAGACGGAGAATGTCCATGCTGGCGAAGTTCGTTGTACTGTGCTTCCATCACACCAGCCATGGCGCCCATCAATACGCCGCGCTCCCCTGTTAGGTCTGAATACACTTCCTTTTCAAAAGTAGTTGGAAATAAATACCCAGCTCCAACAGCAATCCCTAAAGCGATCGTACGTTCTTCTGCGCGCCCAGTCTTATCTTGATGAACTGCAAAACTGGCATTAATACCTGAACCTTCTAGGAAATTCTGGCGAACACTGCGCCCCGAACCTTTTGGTGCAACCAACGCCACATCTACATGCGGCGGCGGAATTACGCCGGTATCATCCTTAAAAGTGATCGAAAAACCATGCGAGAAATAAAGCATATCGCCATCATTAAGATGCTCAACGATGCTAGGCCATTGTGAACGCTGACCTGCATCAGATAAAAGATATTGAATTACAGTACCTTTCTCTGCGGCATCTTCTACATTAAAGAGAGTCTTGCCGGGTATCCATCCATCTGCAATTGCCTTATCCCAATTTGCAGTTCCTTCACGTTGACCAATAATCACATTAATGCCATTATCGCGCATGTTCATAGCTTGAGCAGGTCCCTGTACGCCATAGCCAAGCACTGCCACAACTTCGTTTTTCAAAACTTCACGCGCCTTTTCCAATGGAAATTCGTCGCGTGTTACCACTGTTTCTTCGGTGCCGCCAAAATTTATTTTTGCCATTTTACTTACTCTCCTGTTTTTTTAGTTTCAAGTTGAAGGTTTAAGGTTTCTTCATCCTTCATAATTCATCATTCATAATTTTCTTACATTCATCATTTCCCTACGGCGCCATTACCGGCAACTCCTCATTAATTTCATATCGATTACCCGACACACCAGCGACACGGCGCACACCAACATTTTCGCCGCGTGTCATTGCTACTTGTCCAGTGCGTACCATTTCTACAATTCCCAGCGGACGTAACAACTCGATCATGCCTTCGATCTTGTCTTCGGTGCCGGTAATCTCTACAATAACTGAGTCAACGGCTACATCCACGATTCTGGCGCGGAAGATTTCAGCCAGCCCGTTCACTTCTGCCCGGCGCTCGGGACCAACTTTCACCTTGATCAGAGCGAGGTCTCTCGTCACAGACGGCTGATTCGTGACATCTTGCACATCGATCACGTTGACGAGTTTATAAAGATTCGATTCGATACGATGAGCATCCATATCGCCATTAGGGCAATCCACCACAACGGTCATGCGCGAGACTTGAGGATTTTCTGTGCGCCCAACAGCCAATGACTCGATATTAAAATTACGACGGCGAAACAAAGATGCAACTCTATTGAGGACACCTGGTTTGTTTTCTACTAATGCGATAAATGTATAGTTCATATCAACTCCTAGTTCGGTATTCGATATTAGGTATTCGAGAATCGAATACCTAATTCTTCACAGGTCTCTCAATCATTTGATCCAACGCCGCGCCTGCTGGAACCATGGGGTAAACAGCCTCTTCTTGCTCAACTTTGAACTCTAATACAGTGGGTCCCTTAATACTTCGCGCCCAAGCAATCGCGTCATCTACTTCTTCACGCTTGGTCACACGCCGAGCAGGGACTCCGTGCGCTTCAGCAAGTTTGACAAAATCTGGCGAGAGCATATTGACAGCAGAGTAACGCTTCTCAAAAAAGAATTCCTGCCACTGACGCACCATGCCAAGAAAGCTGTTGTTCATGATCGCGACTTTTACATTGGCATTTTCCTGTACAGCTGTGGTTAATTCTGCGGCGGTCATTTGAAAACCGCCATCGCCAGCGATAGCCCATACTTCTTGAGTCTTATCCGCGAACCATGCGCCAATTGCCGAAGGCAGACCAAAGCCCATCGTGCCTGCGCCACCCGAAGTAAGCCAACGATTAGGCTTATCCAGTTGATAGTATTGCGCCGCCCACATTTGATGCTGGCCGACATCTGTAGTGACAATCGCGCCGCCGCCTGTTGCCTTCCAAATATCGGCGATCAGATGAGCCACATATAACTTGCCGTCTTCTTTCCAATTCATTATGCTTTTCGAATCTGCTTCAGTTTTCCAAGCATTGATCTCTTTTCTCCATTCATCATGATCGTACTCATCCACCAACGGAATAAGGTCACTTAAGACATTATTCAAATCACCGACGAGGGGCACATCTACAAAAACATTTTTATGGATTTCCGAAGGATCAATTTCAATATGGATTTTCTTGGCGCGCGGCGCGTATGTTTTTAATGTACCTGTTACGCGATCATCAAAGCGCATACCAAAAGCAAGGATCAAATCAGAGTTTTGTATTGCCATGTTGGTGTGCACTTCGCCATGCATGCCCATCATACCTAAACTCAATTCGTGTGAAGCGGGGAAAGCTCCCAACCCAAGCAAAGTGCTAGCCACCGGAGTTTGCGTTTTTACTGCAAACTGCAAAAGGGCTTCTTCCGCTTTAGAGATCAAAACTCCATGCCCGCATAAAATGATCGGCTTGTTTGCTTTCTCAATCAATTTCACGGCTTCATGCAATAAATCTTTTGGCGCGTGAGAAACAGGTTGATAGCCAGGCAACTTTACGGTTTCAGGATAAATAAATTCGGTTTTTTCAACTTGGGCATTTTTACAAATATCAATTAACACGGGTCCGGGTCGTCCACTGCGCGCAATATAAAATGCTTCGCGGATTGTTTCAGCAATTTCATCAGCACGAGTCACCAAGTAATTATGTTTTGTAATGGGCAAGGTAATGCCCGTTACATCCGTTTCTTGAAACGCATCACCGCCGATCAAATGCGCGGCAACTTGCCCTGTAATAAAAACCACCGGCACAGAATCCATCATCGCCGTAGCAATGCCCGTCACCAAATTTGTCGCGCCCGGTCCCGAGGTTGCCATTGCCACACCTACTTTTCCAGACGCGCGCGCATATCCATCCGCCATATGCGCCCCGCCCTGTTCATGCCTCACCAAGACATGATGAACGGGATAACTCAACATCGCGTCGTAGATCGGCATGTTTGCGCCGCCCGGATACCCGAAGACAACTTCGACACCCTCGCGAATTAAACATTCCCACAAAATTTCTGCGCCTGATTTTTTCATATTTCTCCTTTTATGTCATTGCGAGCCGCGCTCTTGGGTTTAGCGGCGAAGCAATCCCCAACTGTGCGGGAGATTGCTTCGGGCAAAGAACAAGAGCGCCCTCGCAACTACATGGTTATTATTAATTCGTAATCGCGCCTTCAGATGCGGATGAAACACCGCGCGCATATTTCGCCATCACGCCGCGTTTATAACGTGGTTCGGGCGTTGACCAATTCTTTTTGCGTTTTGCCAGTTCAGCATCTGCAATCTC